>JBPYDQ010000372.1:0-9047 GCA_051986135.1 Terriglobales bacterium
ATTTCATGGCCTCTTGCTTGGAGTACGCTTTCTGCCCACCGTAGGCCCTCGCGCCCTCTACGAACTTCATGTTGACCGGGACCTCGACCTTCATCACGTCGACGCCGTAGCGCTCCTTGGTGAATTCCCGCATGCTCTCCCTGACAATGTGGGGTTTCTTTTTGGCAAAATCCAAACCTTTTTCGTCCACTCCTTCTTCATAACCGACAAACTCGAGGAAGAAGGGAAGATCGTTGGCTCGGCATTCGTCACCCAGGCGCTCCACCCAGGCGTGTTTGATGTCGTTAACAGGCTTGGGATCGGTCGGTGTGTAATAAAGCAAAATCTTCAGGCAATCTGCCCCGGCTTCTTTAAGCCGACGGCACGACCAGTGGTCCAGCAGGTCGGGCAACCGTCCCGGACCGGTTTTGTCATAGCCGGTTTTTTCGTAAGCGAGCAGCAACCCAGCGTTCCGGGCACGGCGTTTGGAGGCGGGTAGGCCCCATTCCGGATCCAACAGAATAGCGCTGGCGTGCGGGGTCAAAACCTCGGTGACCAGCGACTTGAATTCTTCCATCATGGCATCGGTGATCTCGGTCCCTTTTTCCTTGGCCAACGATTTCCGCAGCGATCCGCGCTGGTCCATGGCAGCGGCAGCGATTACGCCGCGATCATTAGAAACAGCCTTTAGACCTCGCAATTTTCCCGGGGTAAGCTTCATAACTCCTCCTATGACGGCGCTATGTTGAGACACGAATCGCCCGGACAAAAGGGGCGCAAATAATTGTAATACTTTGGCTGGCGACCAGAGAACCAAGACCCCTTCTGGCCGCTCCTTTGGATAAGTTTCCGAGATCGTCGGCGATCGAGGTCAGCTGACTTCTCGTCGCTTACTGTCGCAACGTCAGTCGGCTAAGAACAGCTTGCTGTTTGGCGATGAGCGCGTCGATACCAGTGCGCGCCAGAGCAATCATCTCGTGGAGCTGACGCTCATCGAAGACGCGGTGCTCAGCCGTGGCCTGGATCTCGACGATCCTATGGCCGGCAGTCATGACGAAGTTCATGTCCACGTCGGCGCGTGCATCTTCTTCATACGACAAGTCAAGCATAAGTTCGCCGTCCACAATGCCGAGCGAGACGGCAGCGACGAAATCGCGCAAAGGAACCGAAGTCAAAGTTCCGGACTCGACCAGTTTTTCCAGCGCCACGCCCAGAGCGACGAAGGCTCCGGTAATCGATGCGGTGCGCGTGCCGCCGTCGGCCTGAATAACGTCACAATCCAGCAAAATCGTGCGTTCCCCCAATTTACCAAGATCGATGACGGCTCGAAGGGAGCGGCCGATCAGGCGCTGAATCTCATGCGTTCGTCCGCTGGCGCGGCCCTTGGTGACATCGCGCACCGAGCGGGTCAGGGTGGAGCGCGGCAGCATCCCGTACTCGGCAGTGATCCACCCTTTTCCGGAATTGCGCAGGAATGGCGGCACGGTTTCCTCGACTGACGCCGTGCAGATCACGCGTGTGTTTCCCACCTCCATCAGTACGGAGCCTTCCGCGACAGTGATGTAGTCGGGAACGATCTTCACCGGGCGAAGCTGGTCGGGAGCGCGGTTGTCGCTGCGATAAATCATGACAGCGATTGTAGCAAGCGGGAAGAATTGGCCACGCATTTTAGAGAGATCAGGACGGGTCGATCCGGCGCACACGAGCTAATCGTGAGCGCGAATTACGGCGATTGCTGGAGTTTTTGAGCGAGGCTGGAGATGGCTCCGCTGTCGTAGTATCCGGACAAATCAGCATGGCCGGCCAGAGTGTCCCTCTGCTTGCCGTCAACCAGGAATTTCACTCGATTAATGCCTGGCAGGTTCGCAGCCAGTGTCTCGCCGAGGGAAGCGACAGTGAGCTCCTCGACCAGGATGCCGGAACGATGTCCGTCGGCGAAGGCCGAGTTCAAGTCGATGACAACCAGGCCGGGGTCAACCATATAGACATCCCGCACATCGGCTCGCGCCGGCAAGGTGTGTGTTGAGTTCCGATCGAGGTATCTCGCGAGCAGGGCCTGCACGAGTTCCTGGGCGCGTTCTTGTCGACCTGAAGAGAGCGCTATGCGGGCGCTCTCCGCCTCGAGCACGCCGGGATCGTCGTAGGCGACATAAAGAGTAACCTGCTCAGTCGGTCCCGCCGTTGGCGGGGCCAGCGGCCGGCTGTCAACTGCCCGCACTGCCTCTTTAACCCGGCCACGCATGTGGCGGACGTAGTAACCGAGGACAACGACGCCGACAAACAACACGGCCATGGCGATTTGCAAGTGGCGGGGAATCACCTGCCTGCCCCCAACCTATCCCGGACAGCGGCAATTCCTGCCACCACCGAGGCTGCCACTTGCTGTTGATAATCGGTGGCGGTGAGATCGGCTATGGCACCATTTCGGGGAGCGATTTCAAGCGCGACGGCAGGCGCGACAATGTTTCCCAGCGGCCGAAGCGCAGCAGGGATGATTCGGGTGGGCAGACCCTTGCCAAGTTCGGCGGCGATGCTGACGGCAGCTAGCTGGCTGGACTCGAGAAAGCTTGTCTGAGCGTGATCCCAAGCTACAAAAAGACCATTGTCCGCGGCCGTGGCGAAGAGCAGGGGAGTGTACAGGCGGGCACCTTTGCCATCCGATGACGCGTGGATGCTGATATAGACTGCGGGCCGAGCGGCATTTGCCGCCATCGCCCGCTGATCGCTGGTTAGTGTGATGTCTCGGTCGCGCACAAGCAGTTGGGAAAAACCCTTGGATTCGAACTCCTGACGAAGCTGGCGCGCAAAGGCCAGCGTCACGTCTTTCTCGAGCAGCGTATTACTGAGAGTTGCACCCGTTTCGGTTCCACCGTGGCTGGCGTCGATAACCGCGAAAACGGGCTGGCTGGGAGCAGGTTGTGGAGCCACAGCTGTCGAACCCGCAGCGGCGGTAGGGGGGGCAGCCTGAGGCTGAGAGTTGGCCGGAGGGATTCGGGTTGTGGTTTGGCGTGCCAGTGCGGCCGACGGCGCCGGGGCAATCGTAATGGTTCGTCCGTCATTACCAAAGCTGGCCAGCAAGGGAACGCCGCCAGTAATCGTGATTTGTGCCGCTCCATTGGTCTCGACAAAACTGGCCGAGGAGATTGATGTGGCATTGAAACTCACTGTCGGCGGTCCCGACGCGATGACCGGGTCGCGGGTAAATGTCATGCGCAGTTTGCCTGGCTCGGTCGCTATTTGCGGATTTACAGGGCTTGTGAAATTAAGAACCAGCTTGGGAGAGGTGCCGTTGCCGAGTTGCGCGCTATACGTGGTCCCGCCCTCCCGAATGAAAAGACGGCGCGCGGCGGAATGGAAGACGACCGGGATTCCCAGCCACGCCGGGAGGACGCTCACGACGGAGTCTACCGGGACCAGCCCGCGTGCGTTATCCAGGAGAAATGGAGCGGGCAGGTCGATATTCCTTCCATGTACATGCACGCGGGCGCTACCGTTGCGAAAAACGCCATCCATACCGTTGAAGCGAAGCCTCCAATTCTGTCCGTCCACTCGCGGGCTTACCTTTCCCAGCGGCTCAAGAATTTCCAGCAGGCTCACGTAATCCATCCCGTCTCGCTCAACCAAGGACAGGGAATAGTTTGCCAGCGGAGAATAAACAGAAATTACTTTCTGATCGGACGCCCCGTCTGCCAGACGGAGCGCCGAACCAAAGGCGACGACGAGAAGAGACATTAAGGAGAGAGTCCGACGACTGACGTGAATGACTCGATGATTCATCGGGGACGCCCGTTTAGGTTACAAGGCACGTTTTGTCTGGTTAGTCGGAAACCTACCTGAATGGGCCATGGCTGGCGGTGCTGCTTTGTCCGGCGAAGGGCCTCGAGGGTCGACCTCACCCAAATCATCAACAACCCAAAACCAACTGAACCGCCGAAACCTGCGGCTCGCTATTCGTCTGGTGTCTGACTTCAGTCCAGCGCATAAATGGTCAAGCCTGTCAGAAGCTTGGGATAGAAATCGGTTGATTTCTGCGGCAAAACCTCGCCCGCAAAAGCGAGGTCGCGCACTTTGCCGATGCCGACCGGATTCATGAGAAAGGCTACGTTAGCCCCACCGCCGCGGACGCGCTGAATTGCCTCGCCGGTATCTCTCACATACGCAAGGTTCTCCTGGTTGCGAATGGACTCCTCGGAAAGACCGAGAACGCTTTCGAGAAGCACTCGATGCAGTTGCACGACGTCAAGACTTTGTTGCCGGAGTGAAAGCCCCTCGAATATAGCTCCGTCAGCGCGAGGCGTGTGCAAGAGCAGATCTTGATCCGGAGTAACGGCCAACAGTGCGGTACCGGTACGACCGGCCTGCTCGAGCAGGCCCGTGGCTCGAGAGGCATCGACAGTTGTGTCGACCTCTTCCAGCCTGAAATAGTTGCGCGCCCGCCTCCGAAAGCTTTCGCTCGAAAATGAGGCCAAGCTGTGCACCACCCGGTGCGTGGGCAGGATCACCAGACCCGGACTATTCATGTTCACGAAGGTGATCATCACCCAGTCGTGAGGTTGACCCCGGCGCTCGGAATCATCGAGCAGCACGGTCGCTGGTGGCCGTGAGGCTCGGGATGACAAAGCCATTTCTGCCGCCACGCGTCGCTCATTGCGATAGCTGAGCGCGGTCTCGTAGCGATGGTGCCCGTCAGCGATGATCAGTTTTTTGTCCGCCATCCGCTCCGAGACCTTGGCAATAACCTCGCTGTCGGAAACCTTCCAAACGCGGTGCAGAACGCCGTATTCGTCCCTTACCTCGATGTCCGGTGTCGCCTGAGGGTTTAGCCAGCTTTCGATTTCGGCGGAATCGTCATAAAGCATGAATATCTGACCGAAATGCGCTTCAGTCGCGCGCAACAGGTCCAGGCGATCTCGTTTCGGTTTGGCCAGAGTCTGTTCATGCGGGAATACGATTCCCGCTCGGTAATCCTCGATCCGGCCCAGGCCAATAAATCCTCGGCGCTCGAGCGGCCCTCTGCCTCCCGGAAGCGTAAAGCTCTGGGAATAGGTGTAGAGGGAAGGGTGGGCATCCTGCAAAAAGATGCCATCACGACGCCAGCCACGGAAAAAGCCGGCCGCCCGGGTGTACACGTTGTTGCTGGGCTGGTCCGGGGTACGCTTGCCCAAAATGATGCGCACCACGTTGTAGGGAGTGGCCGCATAATAGCGATCCTGCATCTCGGGTGTGATCTTGTCGTATGGCTGGGTAACTGCTTTCGAAGGATCGACCCGTGATGGATCGTAACGAAAAGCGCGAAAAGGTGCGATGTAGGCCATTATTTTCCGGAGCCTGAGATTGTAACAAGTTAAGGTTGGAGGAGACGGGAGAACCAGGAAAGGGCGTGAAACCGCAAAAATTTGCCTACCCGCCCCAGCGAAAAATCCTTTAACAAAAAGGCTGGAAATCCGTCTTGTTAACTGTGATATTATCGCGCGCAAGAGAGGTTTTTGTGGCCCGCCACCGTGGGCGCGGGTCATTTCGTCTAAGATTCGAATCCGGGCATCGCAACACGGCCTCATCCAGGACCCGTAGGAAACTCATGTTTCTCGGTATGAAACCCTCGGCCTTCGTTTCCCTGATCGTCTTTTTTGCCGCATCTGCCTGCTTCCTGCCTGCTCCCCGGGCGCAGACCATGGGGGATGATGTGCATCTCGCCCCGCGGATTAAGGCGCCGGAGGCGAAACCGCTCATCGAGGATCCCGCTCTTCGGACCAACACCAAGCCGATCAAACGAGATGTCGACCTCGTTCTGGTGCCGGTAACTATTACGGATCCCATGAACCGCCTGGTTACTGGTCTTGACCGCGACAATTTTCAGGTCTTCGAAGGCAAAGAGGCGCAGGATATCAGACACTTTTCGAGCGAGGATGCACCGGTGTCGCTGGGCGTGATCTTCGACATGAGCGGGAGCATGAGCAGCAAGATCGATCGCGCCCGCGAAGCAGTGATCGAATTCTTTAAAACGGCCAACCCGCAGGATGAGTTCTTCATGATCACCTTCGCCGACAAACCGGACGAGGTGACCGATTTCACGCAATCGGTCGAAGACATCCAGGGCAAGCTGGTCTATACGATCCCCAAGGGCCGTACCGCCTTGCTGGATGCGATTTACCTGGGTGTCAGCAAGATGCGGCAGGCAAGGTATCCGAAACGAGCATTGCTGATCATTTCCGACGGCGGCGATAACCACAGCCGCTATACCGAGGGCGAGATTAAGAATCTGGTCAAGGAGGCCGATGTGCTGATTTATGCTATCGGCATCTACGATCATTATTTCCCCACCGAAGAAGAGCGGTTGGGGCCGCAGCTGTTGACGGAAGTCACGGAACTTACTGGAGGGCGTGCATTTACCATCGATAATCCCAATGACTTGGCGGACGTAGCCACAAAAATTGGAATCGAGCTACGCAACCAATATGTGCTTGGTTACCGTCCAAAGAACCCTGTACGAGACGGCAAATGGCGTAAGATAAAAGTAAAGCTGGTGCCCCCCAAGGGACTGCCGCCGCTACGGGTTTATGCCAAGACGGGATACTATGCACCTTCGGAATGACCGCCCTTCAGCGGCTCTTTTGCGCCTTATCTTTGTCCTATTACTGTTGAGTGCCGCGTTCGGAGCGCAGAACTCGGGCTCCCAACAGACGGTTCCGCCGCAGCCGCCAGTTTCGGCGGTACCGCCGCCCGCCTCCGTACCTCCGACCGGGTCCCCGTCCTCATCCGGCATGCCGTCCCCGGCAACGGTTCCTCCGCCTCAGCCGGTACCGAATAGCTCAACCCAGACGGGCGCCGCCGCAGGAGGGACCACCACCATCCGGACGACCGTAACCCCCGCTGGCACATCGTCCCAGCCCGCGCCCAGCGCGCCCCAGCAGCAGGCACCACCGAGCGTATCGATCGGGGAAGGTGCGCCGCCGGCGCAGGCGCCGCCACCGGTGAAACCTCCGGCGAGCGCAACCTCACAGCCTGCGGGGGGGAGCGGCGTGCCTGCGCCGCCGGCGACGAAGTCCCAGCAAGCCCCTCAGCAGCCGGCCCCGGCTGACCAGGAGGGTACGGCCGGTGGCGGGCAGCCTCAAGGCCAGGCGCCCAGCAGTCAGGAAGGCGGAGCTTTCATTTTCCGCAAGCAAGTGGAAGAGGTCATTCTGCACGCGACCGTGCTCGACGATAAGCAGCGGCTGGTGACCAACCTCGAAAAGAATGCCTTCGCGGTTTATGAAAACAACCAGGCGCAGACGATCACCTCGTTCCGCCACGAAGATATTCCGGTAGCCATGGGGATTGTGATCGACAATTCCGGTTCCATGCGCGAGAAGCGCGATAAGGTCAACAAAGCGGCGATCAACCTGGTACGTTCCAGCAACCCGCAGGACGAAGTGTTCGTGGTGAATTTCAATGATGAGTACTACCTCGATCAGGACTTCACCGGCGCAATTCCCAAGCTGAGAGAAGCTTTGGAGAAGGTCGAATCGCGGGGCGGGACTGCTTTGTACGACGCTGTGGTTGCTTCCGCCGACCACCTCAAGAAAAACGCCAAGCTGGAGAAAAAAGTCCTGTTCGTGGTCACCGATGGCGAGGACAACGCTAGCCGGGAGTCACTGGAAACCGCAATTCACCGCTTGCAAGCGGAAAATGGACCTACTGTTTATGCAATCGGATTGTTGGGCGAAGAGAGGCAACGACGAGCGCGCAACGCTTTGAAAGAGATGGCGGCTCGCACCGGAGGGGTTGCGTTTTTCCCGAAGGATCTCAATGAAGTCGATGAGATCAGCAGCACCGTCGCCCACGACATCCGCAATCAATACACGATCGGTTATAAGCCGACTACGCCCAAAAGCGCTGGCGGCTACCGCTCGATCCGAGTGGATGCTCGTGCCAAGGGTTATGGCAAACTGACTGTGCGCACCCGCAGCGGTTACTACGCCGGGCAGGAAAAGGGTGGCGGAAGCCAATAACCGCGATTCAACTTATTTCCACGACCGCGGCCGCAGCAGTCATCGCTGGTTTCTTCCAGCTCGCCCATCTCGCGCCAGCTGCTTGTTAGTCTCCGATAATCTTCCGATCAGCAGATCGAAGAAACGAGCCGAATCGACGCCGACGGCCACTCTGGCATTGGGAACAAAATTATTTCTGACCACAGGCGAGGTTTTCGCGCTCGCCAGTGTAGGCGCAGACCCACGAATAACCATGGTCAGGGCCGCTTGCTTCTCCATCTCTGGCGTCCGGCGGAGATCGCCTGCAGCCGGACTATAACCCACGGTTTCGCCCGCCGTAAGCTCGCCGGTTGTTTCAACATCGACGTAATAGTCCTTCCATTCGAGCAAGGATGGATCGAGAAAGGCCGCGACCGCAAGCGAGTCGTGCATATTCGGTCCGACCAGAAATCCTTGCTCACGCGTGTGCTGAATGGCGTTGCGGGCAATTTTGCCGGCGCCCTGGCTGACTGGGTTTGGGGCAGCTTCGAGAATTCGCACGTGTTGGTCGGTCAAGGTCGTTTGGCGGGTGACGTCTAATCCGACCATGCTGATCGGAATTCCGGATTGAAAGACGATGCGGGCCGCCTCGGGATCGACGTACACATTAAACTCCGCCGCCGGCGTGATGTTTCCCCCGGATAGAGAACCGCCCATCATGACCAGGCCTCGAACCATCCGGGGCAGTTCCTGATCCAGAGTGCAGGCCATGGCGATATTGGTCAGCGGACCTATCGTGATCAGAGTAATTTCTCCGGGGTGTTTTCTCGTAGTATCCCGGATAAATTCGGCAGCAGACAGGGCGATGGGCCTGGTCTTTGGCTCGGGAAAAAATGCTCCTCCCAGGCCGTTCTCGCCATGGGCGTAGGTTGCCGTAACCAGTTGGCGCACGAGAGGTCGGCCAGCGCCGGCAGCTACAGGAATGTCGGTCCGGCCGGCTAGTTCTACCATGCGCAAAGCATTGGGAAGGGTCAGCTCGAGGGGGACATTGCCGGCCACGGCCGTGAGGCCTTCGATGGTCAGTTCCGGAGAGCGCATGGCCAGCAACAGGGCGAGGGCATC
>JBPYDQ010000373.1:0-4503 GCA_051986135.1 Terriglobales bacterium
TTTGGAAGGGACCAAGCGGCATGGGATAACGCTTCCAGCGAGCGCGCAATGTCTACATCAACCCTGAGCGGCTGACGACTGAACCCTCGCTCGACGAGGTCGCTTCGCGACTTGGAGTTGATTGCAACCGGAATAAGACTACCTTGACCCATGACTGCTCCCTACTAAATGCTCGACGATTGCATTGACCAACCAGCACCGCAAGGGCTATGCGCGCAAATTATAGCCGACGCCCATTGCAGAGGACGCCGACGATTCTCGGCGGATTGTCGACCAGACGCTACCCAGAAACGGCTTCTAGGAAATCAATGGCCCGGGAAGCGTCGGCCCTTCGTGCATAGGCCTGCCAGGCAACAGGGGTGTAAAGGATCGGCGGTCCGGCCGGCACCGCCGCAAGGCTAGAAGGACTGGGAGAACCGAGCGCTCCAGAAACTCTCCTAATTTGGCCGTTGCCTTGAACTGCGAGATGGGCTCGAGTTCTTTGAATGCCGAGGTGAACGCATTCGAGAGGCTCCATATCGTTCGCGATCGGAACTCCTCGTACTTCGGTTGAAAGTAGAGATCGTGAACCGTGCGCGCGAGGTGTTTTGGAGCCTCCAGTCGGCCCTCCACGAACGCTTCGTAGATGACCACCTTTGCTGCGACATCGGTTAGTTCACTTCGCTGCCAGGTCTCCACCTGCTTCCGCATCGGCTCGAAGTTCCGTTGCATGCGGTCCACACCGAGCGAAATGCAATCAATCAGCGAGAACGACTTCGAGTGCTTGGCGAGCACCGGAGTGAACACGCCAGGGACAATGTTTCCATATTCGGCTCCTACTCATAGTGTGGCCCGATTTTCGGAAGATCCTTGGGTTCGACTTAAAAAATTAGTGTGACCACGACCTTCGGCCGACATCAAAAACACTGAGGCTACTTGGGAGTGGCCCTGCTGTGGAAGGCAGACTTGCTCCCGTCAGAATTCGCGTTCGTCAAGGCCGCGAGGACGTAATACTTGCGCCAGGAATGCCCACTCTTTCCAGCGCGCAAACGCCTTTGGAAGGCGCTCTGCTGGAACGTCACTCCCACGGTCCCCACACTGCCGACAGGCACCAACATCTGAGTCATTTTGTCTGCCTTCATCTCAGTGAACCCGCTCCGTTTGTCTGGCGATCAGAAGGCAAGCAGGGCAATAAGATCTTAGGGTCCGGATCAATCATAGTGGTATCACGAGGTAGCGAGGACTCAGCCTCGTTTCCTAAACCTGTCAAACGGATCCTTCTCAATCTCGAACCAAACCTTTTGCAACAGCCCTACCCTGAAAATGACACAGGACGAGACGTGGACCTTATTCCCCAGTGGGGGATCGAGGATCGGCAGGTTGAGTACATTCTTCGCGCGCTCGAAGCGGACCTCGAGGCCGGCGCTCCTGGCGGTGGGCTCTTCGGAGAGTCCCTGCTCTCCGCACTGGCTGTGCATCTTCAACGCAGTTATGCTGTAAATCCGCCCAGAGATGCAAAACCGGGGAACGGCCTTCCGCGAGTACGCTTAAGTAGGGTGATTGAATACATTGAGGCTAATCTCCATCGGGAGATAGCGCTGACCGCTCTGGCCGAGACTGCGGGAATGAGTTCGCATTATTTCTCCGAACTGTTCAAGCAATCCGTTCACCTACCTCCTCATCAATATGTCCTCCGAAGAAGGATTGAGCGTGCTCGGAAGCTTCTTAACGATCCCGGAGTCACTGTTCTTGAGGCTGCTGTGCGCACCGGCTTCTCCGACCAGAGTCATTTCACGAAGATCTTTCGCCGCATTGTGGGTGTGACGCCGACTGGATATCGTGCAGCTTTGTGATTTCCGAACTCGCTTCTACCTGCCCCCACCCCAACACGACTTCTCAGCTTCAGGTCGCATCATAATCGGAAATTAGTACCAGCTCTCGGAAGTTCTTACCAAGCCAGAAGGCCACTGGCACATCTATCCAAGTGAAATGAGGAAGACCAAAAGGAGAAGCAAAATGGAGACGTCAAATATTGGGGACAAGGTCGTAGTAATCACCGGAGCCAGTAGCGGCATTGGAGAGAGCACGGCAAAACTTCTCGCGCGACGCGGAGCCAAGGTCGTACTGGGAGCACGGCGTAAGGACCGGCTTGATGCCGTCGTGAAAGAGATTTCGGCCGCAGGTGGTAAGGCCATCAGTTCCCCTGTCGACGTCACGAAACGGGCTGAGGTGGCAGCGCTGATCAAAGCGGCCGTCGACGCTTTTGGCCGCGTCGATGTCATCGTGAATGACGCCGGTGTGATGCCGATCGCACCGATTGATGCTCTCAAGGTTGAGGAATGGGACCGGCAGGTTGACGTGAATATCAAGGGAGTTCTGTACGGGGTCGCGGCTGCCTTGCCTCAAATGCAGAAGCAGAAGAGCGGCCACATCATAAACCTCGCTTCCGTCTTCGGGATCAAAGTATTCGCCCCCGGCGCGACGGTTTACTGTGCCACGAAGTCAGCTGTGCGTGCGTTAACGGAAGGGCTCCGGATGGAACTGCACACCCAAAACATCCGCTGCACGATGATCTCGCCTGGAGCGGTCGCTACAGAACTACCAGAGAGCAGTTCAGAAGAAACGACCAGAAAGAATTTGCGCGAGTTCTACAAAATGGCTATTCCGGCGGATTCAATCGCGAGCGCGATAGCTTACGCAATCGAGCAACCTGCCGAGGTGGAAATCGATGAGATGGTCATCCGCCCCACGGCGCAGGATTTTTGAGACAGCATGAAGCCCGGAGCTTCTCGAGAAAATCGGCTTATGCCAGCAAAGGAAAACAGTATCAACTGGGCGTCGCATCGAACCGGTGAATCACGCTTCAGAACCGCTTGATTTAAGAGGATATTCAAAATGACTGAACAAATCAGTGCTACAGCGACGATCACAAAGCAGGTACATCTAACGCGGCACTCAGAGCATTATTGGCGGGTAACATTTGACCATCCTCCACTCAACATCTTCGGTCCGGAAAGCATTCCGCAATTAGATGAGATCATTACGGCGCTCGAAACCGACGAGCACCTCAAAGTAGTGGTCTTTGACAGTGCGGTTCAAGGGTTCTTTCTCACCCACTACGACTTCCTCGCGAGAATTGAAGATACCACCAGTCTTCCCCCGGGACCCACAGGATTGCAGCCCCTGCCCGATATGCTCGTACGTCTCAGCCGAGCCCCGGTTGTGTCGATCGCGTCGATTCGCGGCCGCGCCACAGGTGTCGGAAGTGAGCTTGCCCTGGCCTGCGACATGCGTTTCGCCAGCCGCGAAAAAGCTATCTTGTCGCACTTTGAAGTCGGGGCTGGTGTGGTGCCGGGAGGTGGACCAATGGCACGGCTACCGCGTCTGATGGGACGAGGACGAGCCCTGGAAGTACTTCTGGGGGCGGATGACATCCCGGGCGATCTGGCCGAGCTCTATGGATACGTTAATCGCTCATTGCCGGATGCTGGGCTCGACCAGTTTGTCGAGTCCCTCGCGACCCGGATCTCATCGTTCGACAAGCGGGCGATCAGCGAGACCAAGCGCTTTGCCGACGTGGCCAGCTTGCCCCCTGACTACGAAATCGCACCAGAGTGGGATGTGTGCTTTGCGTCCATCATGCGACCCGCTGCTCAACACAGGATCAAGACCCTGATGGAATGGGGCTTTCACAAGCCTGGCGATGTAGAAGAGCGCTTAGGTTATTACGTCGGGCAACTCGGGCGCTAATCACCCGAAAGGAGAGTACAAATGTCACACCATGCCTCAGGTCCCAACTTCGGGTTTCCGCGCGGTGATGCTCGCTTGGACATGACCGATCTGTATGCCTTCAGCAAGCCCGGCGACGCCGCCAGGTCCATAATCGTGCTTAATGTGCACCCGTCGTTCTCCTTGAACTCGCCGGAGCCAACAACCAAGGAGCCGTTCGCGCCGGGGGCGCTGTACGAACTCAAGATCGATACCAACGGTGATGTCATTGCAGATATCTGTTACAGCGTGCAGTTCGCATCTTCTGAAGACGGGAAACAGACTGCGACAGTTCGCCGTCTTCAGGGTGTGCGAGCCGCTGGCGTGGGCGAGGAGGGCGAAGTTATCGTCCAGCAAGCACCGGTCTCAGTCGGGCAGGAAGCTCTAGTGACGAAAGCCGGCGAGTGCCGTTTCTTCTTCGGTTGGCGCAGCGACCCTTTCTTTTTCGACGTAAACGGCAATTTTAATCACATGCATTTCACGGGGAACGATTTCTTTACAGACAAGAATGTTCGCAGCATCGTGCTTGAACTACCCAACGCGGCCCTGGGGAACAATGCCGTGGGAATTTGGGCTCGCACAGTGGACAAGACTGAGGAAGGCTGGGTCCAAGCAGACCGGGGTGGAAAACCAATGCAAGCGGTTTTTCTCGCTGGAGAGAAGAGGGAAGCATATCTGACTGGGGAACCAGCGGATGACGATCGCTTCATTGACGTCTTCGCGCACGAACTGGAACACACAGGCGGCTATATGCGG
>JBPYDQ010000374.1:0-6460 GCA_051986135.1 Terriglobales bacterium
TTCGGACAAATACACCAGAGAAGGCGTTGCGCACCTGGAAGAACACGATGAACCAGAGCACAGTGGCTACAAGCGCGAGCGGGATCTGGGCTGGAGCCATGAAAGTGTGAAAGCTAAGAATGTTGACGAGCACCGGGCCAAGAAGGAGCAGCCCGAACGGGACGTATCGGTTGGCGAACATGAACAAGCCACCGATCAGCTGAGTCAGAAAGACGACGATATAGAAATGTGAAGTGAAGATGGCTCCGATGAATTGTCCCGCGATGCCCTGATATTGGGGAGTCGGAAGAAAGTGCAGAAAACCATTCAGGCCGAAAACTACGAAGATCAAGCCAAGCAAGATGCGAGCGATGGTGACGATGTACTTCATTGGTTTGTCTCCTCTATTTGCATTTGCAAACAATGCGAGCTTATGTCTCAGGCTGCGCGCAGCAGCCGTGTCCCGGTATCTGCGATCGTGGCTACATCATTCAAACCAATAATCCAGCCATCCGTCAGATCCCTTGCCGAAGCCGCCTTCGAAGCCGCCTTCGCCACGCAGGCCGGAAAGATCACCTGTCCCCGATCCGGGGACAACAAACCATGTTGCTTTGATCTTGCCGTTCTCGACGATTTCTGAACCTTGAAGCACAAACGTGCCCTGGCGTCCACCGAGTTTTCCGCGGAATCGTTGCATGCTGACTTGGCTGGCAGATTTATCGTCACGTAAGACCTGGAAAGCCCGGGCCTCAGATCCGCCATCGATCTCTCCGGTGAACGTTTCATTTATACGGAGTTCCACTAACGACGGGCCCCCGGTTTGTTCGTAGGGCTTGGCTTCAGAACTCTGAACGGTAATCTTTGCTGTAGCGCGCGTCCGCGTATGCGACTCCCTCTGAGACTTCGAAGCGGTGGCCATATCCGTTTGCTCCTTTGACTGCGGGTTCCCAGCGAATAGCAAGGCGCCAAGAGACACGATTGACAGGATCAGAATTCTTGGCATGTTCGCTACCTCCGAGATCCAAGCTAGCGAAAGGCATCGTTTGTTGTATTGGAAAAAATTGCTGCTACCCGCTAACCGGTAGGTGGTTGGACTTAACGTGCAACCTCTTGTTGTGCAGCTCTTTAAGCCGTCGCAGGTAATCGGCCGGGCTGAAACCAGAAAATGCGAGAAAATCGCGGATTAAATGGGACTGATCAAAATACCCAGCCTCGAGTGCCAGTCGTCCCCACTCAGGCTCTGGGAGGCGGTGCATCCTGATCAGGACACGCTGAAATCGCTGGACGCGATGAAACAACTTGGGATTCAAACCCACCTCAGATCGAAACACGTTGATGAATCGACGATCGCTGAGCCCTGCCTCCCGCGCTAATTTCCGTATCACTGCGTGGGAATTCCCGGAGCGGAGACCATGTAGCGCCAAAGATACTGCGGGGTGGTGTTCCAGCGGACGACGCAGTCGCGACAGCAGCGCACTTTCGAGAACTCGAAACCGATGCTCGGACGAAGGCGCAACCGCTAGTCGCTCGCGAATGTCCTCAGCATCTGGCCCCCAGATCATCGCGAGATCTAAATGCGTATTTGCCAGTTCGTACGCTGACAATCCGAAAAAGGGAAATGCTCCGCCGGGCTTGAAATGCACTCCCAGAACGGAAGCCTCTTCCGCCCTGTCAGTAACAAAAAAGCCCTCATACGGTCCCGAGACGATCGCCCCGGAATAGCAAGTGCGCAAACGAGGCTCGTCTTCGTAGATTCGCAGTTGATTGTCGCAAAGATTGAACACCAGTTCGAAGCTGCCGGTCGGCAATATCCTTTCGTGCACATATGCAGATGCATAGTCGTCATATAGCCAGAAGTGTTCGATGAAATCTGACAGGGGCGGAACAGGTCTGTACCACCGGAACCGCATAGCATCTTGGATGCAAGGAAGTGGGTTTCGGCCAACCATATTGGCAGGATTTCGACCAGTCTGTGGATTGTCGACTCGGAAACTGCCGACTTGGTCAGTTGACGAGAAATTCGCAATTGCGCTCAAATATCCATGCCATCAGCGAACAGATAGCGCAGAACTTGCGCTATTGCCTGTTTACAACAATAGCCCGAACGTAGCGTGAAACCTTTACGCATCAAAGAGAATGTATGAGGTGGGCGTGGCTACGCCATCATCGCTCCAAACGCGAATGGGCTCTTAAACCCACCTCCATTTCTCACAAACCCGTGCGTGACCGCTTAGTCGTGGATGTCAGGGAGTGATACCAGACCGGACGTGCAGGTTGCCTGGTCTGCGCTTCCAGCGAATTGACCCTGGTCTGTGCCACTGCTGAACGGCCCCGTTGAGGCCGCCCGGGTCAACTGGATGTAATCCGATGCCGGATTGGTACCTAAGAAGTTCGGATCGGCGCTGGAAACGCTGACCGTCAGCGTCTTACCGGTGCTCGAAAGACATGCGGCGCCGCTCGTCGTTAAGATGACCGTGGAAGCGGTCTTCGTGAAGCCCGACCACGGTGTGCACTTGTTCTGCGCTGGCACAGTAAAGCCTGGCGCGACGAAAGTCGTGCCACCACCGCCGAAGCCGCCGGCCGTCGCGATGCAGAAGGGGCCCCCTCCTGGAAAGGTCTGGCCGGGAGCGAAGGTGATCACGCCCTTATTGCTGATCTTCAGCCCTGTCTCTGCAGGCGCGGCCGTACCCGCGGCATAGAGTAGATTGAGGGTTCCAGTAGGCGAAGCAGTGTTGTTGTTCGCCGGTTCAGCCTGCAGTTGAAAATTCTGTGCTACCGCTGCTGCTGTGCCGCTGTTGAATGCCGAGGCGGTGAACGCCTCAGGCCTCGATGCTTTCCCAGCAGTAGCGGTCGCGGTTGCGCTCGCTGGAAGGTTCAGCTTGCCAAACACATTGATCGCGGATGTGCCGGTCTGACTGACAATCGAACTCTGAATGTTGGTCGCCGTTGGTGTGAAGAGCGGCAGGTTGTTGACCGTTCCGCCTGTCGTCGTGACGTTAGTCTGTGCCAAGGCCAGTGAGGTTAGTGAAAGAACGAGCAGCCAGAATGCAGCCACCGCGCGAGCTATGTGGATCTTCATGAGAATCTCTCCTTCAGTGAACCGCCTACGTCTCAGCGATGTCCGAAATGCTTAAGCAAAAAGCCGGGACGGATATGTGGTTCCTACAATAGAAACAGAGGATGATTGACGTAACATCCCATCATTGACCAGGGGTCGAAATTGTTCTCGTCCGTTGAGTGCTGTGGCATGGCATCCGCCGTCGAATGCGAGGGTGGTACCCACGTCCAGATGCGCCGAGGGTGCGGCATCCGATGCAAGGATTCCGGGACACCCCACACCGCGATGGAAAGGCGGATCAATATTTTAGAGTTAACTGCTTGGGCAGTGTTCCGCCGTAACTGCATTGGGGGGACAATCCAGACGATAGATTGGTCACCGACCAAGTTGGATTGGCGATCTTAGCCCATTTGTAGTTGTACAGCCCCAAGTTGTAGAACGAGATGGAGCCATTGGATGGATAATCGCCACACTGCACGATGTTATAGACCTCCAGAGCACCGGCAAACGCCCAATTGAAAGTCTGCCCGAAGCTTGAGGTATTGAGTAGCTCGGAGAAGTTATTGTTAGTCTGATCCCAAGTCACGATGTCCCAAGTGGGGCAGGACAGTGTTCCTGATGCACACGTGTCGAACATATAGCCAAAAATAACATCTCCAGAATTGACGGGGGCCGGCGCGGCCTCAAAGACGGTGCCGTTGACACAGCAGTTCCAACTGGCGATGCCCCAGGCGGAGGCGTAATCGGAGTTCCATCCCAACACAGGTTGAATAATTGTGACAACATCGGCGTAGTCCTCCATGCCAGGGAACAGGTACACGGTCTGGCCGTCATTGGTACTCGGTGCCGGCGGGACGTTCCAGTAGGCATATAGATACGCATAGGAGGTCGTCGTGGTGGCACTGCCATATTCGACCCAGGCATGGCCGATCGAGGGATCCTTAACTCCGCGCTCGTCCCCGGTGACCTGTACTCCGTCGGGTTTGAAATGGGGAAAGGCACATGCCTGGATGCTATCGGAGGTTCCATTCTTGTGGCGTATGGCGTTTTCGTCCCGGCGCACCTCGTCCCCGTTCGCCAAGTGTTTAACGCAACTGGGGTGGAAGTAGCCGAATGGCGTGATGAGATAGTTTGCCGGAACCGCCGCGGGACGTTTTGCTCCAGCGGGAACCTGGGCTGCAGTTAGCGCGGCAGCAAACACCGTGACGACGATCGACTTGCGAAGACTGGAACACAGTGAGCTATGGAACATGGTCTTACTCTCCCTAATGTGGCATCGCAGTGGTGGAATTTAAGCAAACATGGGTGACTTCAAAATCAGTTCTTGTCGGCTTAGTCCGCGATGCTGAAAGTTTCTTGCCGCGACCTTTTGCGTGTAGGGAAGGTTTTTCGTCGCGACCTTTCGCACATAGGTAAGGCAAGAAGTGTGCCAATGCCACAATTCATTTCGAGACAGCGAGGCCCTTCGATAGATTGGTGACGGAGCGGCAGTTGAGAGCAAGTGAACACACTTCGTGAAGAAGTGCCGCGATGAGGCAGAGGGGACTGAAGCCCTATCTGTTTGGTGAGTCCATTAACCGAAAGGTGGAGCATCGACTTTGGTGTCGTCATCTAGAGGAAGTTCTGGGTGAACAACACCCGCGTCCTGGGTTTGCACACTGTTGAAATATCGCGGTTACACTTAAAGCCCCCCCACCCTCAGGCTGGGGCGACGGGGGCAATGAGCGTAATCGCCTCCCTAGAAAAGAGCCGCAACTCACTGCAAACAGGTGGTCTTGGTAGGCCCTCTTTTCATGCCTCGTTGTGACCGGATTCCGATCATGCTGAATCTGATTTCAACAATTGAGGAGATCGAGCGTATGCTGCCCGTGTATGAAGACCGGTAGAATATGCCACTAATCCGAAATCAGCTGAAATCCGATCCTGTCGTCGGGCGATTAGCAGCTCATAGCACGTTCGAGTTCCGCAAATTTGCAGCTCTGGGATGGTTCTGTGCTGCATTTGGCACTGCTGCGATTGCGGCCTTCGGGCGAGGTATTCCCGCGTGGATTGCGGCTTTCACCAGCATTGTCATCGCTGCAATCTGTACCTACACGCTGCGAAGGGAACGGTCGTTGCTTAGGGATTATGGAACGGTTGCAGCTACGGTTTCGCAATGGAGCAAAGCCGAGGGCCCTGACGGAGGTTATGTCTATTCCGTGCGATACCGATTTCTCGGTTCCGATGGCAAGGTCTACTTCGGCAAATCGGGAACAACGGCTAGAGAACTGCCACCAGCAGGGAGTACCGTTCCTGTCCTCTACAAACGCAGTGACCCGAGCCAGAATGCGGCACTGGCGACGTTCTGGTTCTATCGGTTCACATATACAGGGACGGAATAGTCCCCGTTTGCGGATAGTGGTCGTAATATCGTAAAAACGCTAACCCTCACCAATGAGCGGTTCAAACACCCGTTTTACATCAAGCCGCCCCTATAATTCTCCAACATTTGAACGTGACCTTGGGAGCTTCCCGTGGATAATCGGCTGCTGAATGATCGATTCCCACTTTCGAACAAATATCACCCCGAATGGCTAATTGCCGGTTGCAGCGGCGGTGCTAACCCTCTATGGCTGACCGAATGGTTGACCAGCCGTCTTGACCTGCGGCCGGGGATGCGAGTGCTCGATCTGGGATGTGGACGAGCCCTCTCGTCAATATTCCTCAGGCTTGAATTTGAAGTCCAAGTGTGGGCTGTCGACTTGTGGTTCAGCGCGTCCGAGAACTTAGAGAGAATCCGGGCCGCAGGTGTTGAGAACCATGTCTATCCAATCCACGCCGAGGCCGCGGCACTGCCGTTCGCCGATGAATTCTTCGATGCTGTCGTAGCGATCGACTCGTTTCCATATTTCGGGACCGACGATCATTACTTGAACTACTTGGCACGGTTCGTTAAACCTGGTGGTGCGATTGGAATCGCCGGGGCAGGGCTGATGCGCGAAATCGAAGCGTCCATTCCTGACACCCTTGCCGCTTGGTGGGAGCCGAATATGTTCTGCTTACACTCTCCCTTCTGGTGGCATTCGCACTGGAAGAAAACTGGAATTGTGGACGTAGAACTGGCGGATTCAATGCCCGATGGTTGGCGGGTCTGGCTTGAATGGCAAGCCGTGGTTGCCCCGAAAAATCTTGTAGAAATCCGCGCCATCGAAGCTGACGCCGGAGACTATATGGGTTATGTTCGGGTGGCTGGTCGCAGGCGGAAGGATGCTAAGGTGGATGCAATTATTCAGTCAATTCCTACGACTTACGTTCCACAACCTCTTCTCAGGTCGAACTGGACGAGAACAATGCGCTAATTCGTCAAAGATTGCTTGTATCACTCCTTTGAATGACCCGCCTCCCGAAGCCGTCAATTGTTGAAAAATCCCGAAGCGCTCATTG
>JBPYDQ010000375.1:0-3042 GCA_051986135.1 Terriglobales bacterium
TGGCCGAGTTCGCCGCTAGCTCCCCAGTGTTGAGGTTGCGATCAAAGCGCGGGAAATTGCTACTGGAGAGTTCGAGCCGGAGGCGGTGCCCGGTGCGGAAAACATTGCTCGTGGCCCAAAGGTCGATTGAGAGCGGATAGGCGTGCCCGCGAACGAGGAGAGCAGGTGTGGATTGGGAGTCCCGGTAGCGAGCACGAAGGATGCCCTCAGTGAGGTTAATGGCCCTGCCATCCGGTGCAACGTCGAGGAGTTTAGCAGTGAAGTCAGTGTCCACGGCAGAAGATGCGGCAAAGAATTCGAGGCGGACGGGACCGGTGACTTCGATGTCATGATCGAGGAGAGATGTCGAGTAGACCAGGACGTCATTCCGCTCTTCAACCGAGCGCTGGTCGCGCGGACCAGGGGCGAGATGATCCCCATCACAGCATAGCGGGCCGCCGACGGTGGGGACTGGCTTGGCAGGATCGTAAACAAATTCGTCGGACGGTTCGGCCCCAGGTGCCATCGTCGAGAGCGAGCCGTTGCCGCGGGCTGTGTTCGCTCGGCCCTGTGAATGGAGAAAGAACTTGGTCGACTTAATGCGAGTGACCGGCCACTCATCTTCATCGCGCCATTGATCAATCCCCATGACAAAGATTTTCACCGCCTTGCCGGTGGAGAATTCGTTTCGAGCGCCCTTGAAGAGAAAATCGTACCAGTGAAGAGTAACCTCGCCTTCATTAAACTTCTCGGCTTCCGGACCGAAGTCGACTTCGCCAATCTTGCGCCCGTCGCCTGCGTGCCCGCCGATGACAACCAGAAGTCGCTGGCCGTTGCGGGCCTCTTCGGTCGCACCGCGGGCTTTCAGGCCGATGTAGTTACGCAGGGAACCGCCAAGAAAGATGTCATACCAGGCGCCCGTGTGAAGCGCTGGGACACGAATGTCTGTGTAGTGCTCTTCGATAGACCAGCGCCTCCAGTAGTCGTCATAGGAGGGGTGCGCAAGCCAGTCGAGAAAATACGGTGCGATTGTGGAAGCCGCAACGTTGACCGCAGCTGCAGGATTCCGATTGAAAATCGGGTAGGCCGCCAGCGGGAGAACGTTAATGTCTTCCGGGGCATTGGGCATGCGCTCGATCTGGTGTGCAAGCGTGTCTTGCGCGAGGCCACTGGTCCATGACTGGTCAAACCATTGTTCGAACGCGCCGCCTTGGTAGGTCCAGCCGTTGTGATAATCGCTGGCGGTTACAACCGGACAGATGCCCGCCAGATGCGGCGGATGCGCGATGGCTGCGAGCATTTGAGTCGCTCCCACATAAGAGCCGCCGAACATTCCGACTCTCCCGTCCGAATACGGCTGGGCGGCAATCCACTCGATCGTGTCGTAGCCATCCTCGGACTCGTGGAGAAAGGGGTACCACTCCCCATCGGAGGTGTAGCGACCGCGCACATCCTGCAAAAAGACAACATAACCGCGTGCTGCGGCTCGTTGGGCAAAGTCCACGTCGTAGCCCCAACTAGCGCGGCGGTAAGGAGTGCGCTGGAGGAGAATCGGGAATTTGCCTTCCGCGTCAGGCCGAAAGATGTCGCCGCGAAGGATAACGCCGTCGCGCATTTTAACGGAGACGTCGCGCTGGACCTTGACAGGATGATTTTCGGCAGCGAAAAATGGAGCAGCGAAGAATAGAAGAACCGACCCAAATGCTAGCGTCCTCGGCTTCATGGTAAAGGTTTACGGCAACCAATCATAGAACCAGTCGCACCGTTTGCTTGACTGGAATCTCTTCTTCTTGGATTTGAAACGAACAGAAATATAGCATCGCGTTCAGGCACAAGCGTGAAGAGATTTTTGTGGCGAGCACCACTCCGAGAGCTATCCAAGCTCACGGGCAATGTTTTTTATCATCATTTTGGGTTGCCTGCAACATTTGCACCCCAGGGTTCGCGTATCGCTCGGCCAATGGCGACGGTAGCTTCGGGCTCAGCCGCTATGACATTTAGCCCGTCTCATGCAGGGTAACGATTCCTCGAATGGTGTCGCCGCGTATCTAAGCTTGACGCAATTTAGGATTAGGGCAATGCGACCCGTCGGAGCCCAGCGAGGTCGCAAGAACCAGGACGAGTCCAGACCAACGCATTTCATAAATATACTGGCCCATGTGCCCCACAACTATTGAAAACAAAGCGATTCCAACTACTTGCTGCCGATCCGACAGGCACTTGCGTTCGAGGGTTCACGAAGAACCACACAAGCGCTGCGAGGGCTGCGACGGTAAACGCCGTCTCGACGCTCATCCAGGCGATATATGCTGCTCTGTTTGGGCAAACGCAACCCGTCGCCATGCTCGAAAGAAATAGAAAACAAGGGCTATTACCGTCAGCAGGAACCACGTGAGCATCAGCACTAATATCGGAAAGCAATTGCTCTTGATTCGGTGCATGGCAGGATGACAGCCGACAAGATGAGGATCACGAGCCATCCCCAGAAAACCACGGACCCCCATCTGATCCGTTTGAGTCTCATTTCACAGCGCAGATCGTTTCGAACCCGGTTCATTATGCAGGTTTCCTGCGCCGGCACGCAGATAACTGATGTAACCGGGTGATGTCACAAACCTTGCGCCGTTTGTCCGCTGAGGCACGGGGATTTTGAGTGCGATTTTGCGCCAACTACGGATGATCTAACCGACAGCGAAGAGTTTCAGCTCGACTGACTCAACACCCGCCTCCCGTGGCCTACCCGCTTTATTCCCCAGGCGATCAGTGCTCCGGTAACCGCCGCAGTCGCGATCGTGAAGGCTGGCAACCCCATGCGATCGATCAACGGCACGGCGAGCGCCGTCATGAAGCCACCGCCGAGAATGGGACGGGTGATGATCTGCCGATAACTGTAGCCTCTGACGACGTCCGTCTGCCGCGACGGGTCGACCATGTCCAGCATCACGAAGCCGCAGGCGAGCATGCCCTGGGATTCGCCGAACTCGGGAATGGAATGCTCGAACCAGTGCTGCCGGAAGATGCGCCGCCCGATGACCAGTGTCACGAAGACGCTCCAGCCAATCG
>JBPYDQ010000376.1:0-2715 GCA_051986135.1 Terriglobales bacterium
ATTTGCACCGCAATCGTAATCGTCGACCCATTGCGGGAACTATTTCGAGGCTTTTGGAGGCTACGCGGGCCTATATGGGGTTTGCGCTGCGGCCTGGCGGTCATCAAGTGCTGGCAAACGTGTACAGAGTCATCGAACTGGCGCGCAGTTTTGAGCAGACCGGAGGTATTTCCTTCCGTGCCTTTGTCGAGGACCTTACATCCCGAGCCGAAAGCTACGAGTCGGCGGAAGCTCCCTTGATCGAGGAGAGTGCCGACGGCGTTCGACTAATGACCGTGCACACTGCGAAAGGACTGGAATTTCCGATTGTTATCCTCGCGGACATGACGGCTAACATTGCAATGCAACAAGCCGACCGTTTTCTGGATAGCCAAAGAAAGCTCTGTGCCACCCAACTGGTCGAATACTCGCCTTTCAGTTACCTGAGGCCACAAGAATTAATTGATCAAGGTGAAGCGGAAAAGGCACGCGAGGCCTCGGAGGGAGTTCGAATATCCTATGTGGCAGCGACACGCGCGCGGGATCTGCTGGTTGTACCCGTCCTGGGAATGGACAGAATACAGGGATGGTTGAAACCACTCGATAAAGCAATTTACCCGAAAGATGAAGAGCGTCTTGTTCGTCGCCCAGCTGCCGGTTGTCCCGAGTTCGGTCTGAGCACAATACTCGCCGGTCCGCGAAATCAGAGCGTATCTCCGGGGCTCCATAAACCAGAAGCCGGATCGCACGAAGTGGTGTGGTGGGATCCCTCCACATTGCGATTAGGGGTTGATGCCAAACTGGGACTGCGAACCATCGACCTGTTAAAAGGGGACCCAGGCCCAAGCACGTTAGCATACAATTCGTGGCGCGAAGCCAGAGAGCGGTCCATAACTTTTGGTCAGACGCAAACGTGCGAAGTAGTCACTCCAACCGAAATCTCTGAGCTGCCGATCTCTCAAAGGATAACGGTCGAGCACGAGTCGATTCCGAGAGTGAGTCGAGGTCCGAGTGGGCCGCGCTTTGGCACACTGGTCCATCGTGTTCTCCGCGACTCCATTGGGGATATAGAGATTCCACAACAGGTAGTCGAGAGCTACGGACGCATCTTGGGCGCCACAGATGAGGAGATGGAAGTGACTCAGCAAGTCGTGACCAGAGCCCTTTCGCACCCCTTGTTGAAGCGGGCCCGCTCATCCTCGCGCTGCCACCGCGAAGTCCCAATCACACTCAGGCTTGATGGTTCACGCATTTTGGAGGGAATCTGCGACCTTTTATTCCTAGAGGGCGAGAGGTGGCATGTGGTCGATTTCAAGACTGACGAGGATAGTTCACGCCGCAGCGCACAGTATGAGCGACAGATTCAGTGGTATGGTCACGCCGTCTCACAACTGACTGGGACGCCGGTTTCGTGTCACCTGTTTTTCATCTGACAGTGCGTGAGCGAGATCACAAGGTCATGATCGATCGCGAATTTCCCGGCGACTCCGGCGAGGATTTGGCCAACTGTGCGAGCCATAAGGATTTCCTCTTGGCTCGCCAAAAGAGACACATATGCCGCACACGCCGGATCGTGAAAGCAGCTACTCATCGATTGATTGAAGACAAGGTGACTGATCGGCTGCAAGTCAGCTAGCTATTCTCCTGAGCAAAGACCTTCGGCAAATCTGGCACAATATTCGCACACAGGCTTGCGCGTAAGACAATGGAACCGGTTGGGTCAATTTTTTCGGGCGGAGGCGGGATGCGTGCCACGACCTTATTTCTGTTGCTGGCTATTATCGTTGTGAACCAATCTGCAGACGCGCAAAATCGTGTTGTCATCGCCGTCAGCAATGCCCTGGACGGGAAAGGGAAGGTCTTCCACGATACCCGCATCGTCGTTACAGGCTCAAAGATTGTCGCAATCGATCCGAAAACCTCACCCATCGACTACGATTTGCGCGGTTTGACAGTGATGCCAGGTTGGATCGATGCGCATGTACACATCACGTCGAGCTTCGGACCAGACGGAAAAAACGCCGGCATGGGGGCCGCCACGCCTGAAGCCGCGTATCGCACTGCCGCGAACGCCTACGCTACGCTGCTCGCCGGCTTCACCACGATCCAGAGTATGGACGGCGTTGTGGCGCTTCGCGAGGTGGCTGCTCGCGGAGGGCTACCCGCGCCACGAATCTTGACCGTCGTTGAGCCGCTTGTGGGCCGCGGCGAGCAGACTGGAACGCCTGACGATGTTCGCGCCTTCGTCCGCAAACAAAAGGAGGCCGGCGCCGACTTCTTGAAGATTTACGCTTCTGGCGGCATGCGCCAAACCGCACAGACGATTCCGCAACCGGTCCTCGATGCGGCCTGTGACGAAGCACATAAGCTGGGGCTCCGGGCGCTTGTGCACGCGAACTACGACGCGGTGCACGGCTCTATCGCCGCTGGTTGCACCCAGATAGAGCATGGCCTTGGAGCGACCGACGCCGACCTGCACGCAATGGCCGAGAAAGGCATCTACTTCGACCCGCAAGCCGGGGAACTCATCCAGAATTATCTGGACAACCGCGCCCGCTATGCCGGTACGCCCTTCTTTCCCAAAACGCCGCAGGAGTTCGAGCCAATGAAGGAACTGCTGCCCATAGTGCACGAAACCATCCAGCGTGCGCGGCAGATTCCTGGCCTGAAGATCGTCTTCGGTACGGATGCGTTGGCTGGTATGCACGGACACAATGCTGAAGACCTTATCAATCG
>JBPYDQ010000377.1:0-19157 GCA_051986135.1 Terriglobales bacterium
CACGGGGAGGTACAAATTTATGCCAAGAGAAGCCAAGCTCTATTCATCCAGCTCCGCTTCGGTAGTGCGCGGATTTCTAAAGTTCCGGGCCAACATCCCACCGCGGTGGATAGCAAATGCGCGAACCTCGCGGAAGCGAATCGAACCCGAAATCGTTCGCTCGTTTCGTTCGCTCACGCGATTAAAGAAGGACCGACCGCGGGCACGAGTTGCCATGAAGAAGTTGTCCAAAGAACTCACAGCAGTTTTGCATCGTTGGGAGACGGCGTATAGCAAGGAGAACTTCTATCGCGGCATCCGCATTCTCCTGGAGCTACAGCGCAATGGCTCCTCAAAACTGTAGGCGGCAGAGGTGATACTCCTTTTACTTTTGTCCTGCCTTTTTGGCGGCAGCCTGCTTTTGTGCTTCGATTGTCCAGGGCGGAACAATTCCGTTTACACGAGCATACGCCACGGCTTGGCCGAGGTGCTCATGAGCATCGGCGACCAGAATGTAAACGACATCGCCAGCATTCGCCTGGGGACCGAGTTTCGGGAGTAGTTTCGCAAAATCCTGATTACTCATGCCCTCAATCGTCTTCTTGGTGAATTCCCACGATTTGTTCAATTCTTCAACGATCCGGTCTTTATCAGTGGTTGATTTTTCGAAGGTCTTTGCATCGAACCCGGCTGGCACGTCCGCTTCCATGAGCTTCAGAATTGCGTAGCGTTCGCCGGCGACATGGAGAAAGACTTCTGCGAAAGACCGAGAATCGGCCGAAGGACGCCAGCTGAACTTGTCAGAGGGGATCGCATTGGCCAGGTCTGTGAACTTCTTCTGTACGCGTTCGAGATCTAGCAAAGACTGGGCTTTCATGTCATAGCTGGGTGCTGTGTGGTCCGCTTTGGCTGCGCCCGCAGACTGCCCCAATGCACCGATTACGCCAGCGCTTAGGGCCGCCAAAAGGCAAAAAACTGCTCTTTTCATATTAGATCCTCTTTGGGGAAGACCCCGATTGTCTTAGACGGATGAACCGGACACATATCCCTGGACAATGACGAGGTTTTGCGGACGACCGCTATATTACTGGGCTTCCTAGCAGCTTTGCCGACCACGACCGCGCGGTGCACAAGCCAAAAATTAAGAGACTGTCGGCGGGCGACGCCCGCGCTGTTAGGCGCTTTAAGTTGAGACGAATGCGAGCTTAAGCACGTTGTTTTTCCTTGTCCGCCTATTTCACGTGCAGCTCGGGGGGCTAAGACGAAGAACCGGACAGTAAGCCGAAGACAATGCCCGACAGACTTCGATTGCCATTGAGTACTCCAATAGATGCGAGACAATTGCATGAGACAGACAAAGTGTCTATAGATTAAATGTCTAGCGATTCGTGCCGACTTTGACGAATACGGCTTTGCCCATACCTCATACAGAGACTTCGCAGTCCAGAGAAATTATATTGTTCGGTCGCAGCCCTGGCGCTGGCAGTTCTGACAGCTGTCGTTTGGCATCTGGTTCGCATAAAGTGACTACCCCAGACGTACGGACCGGCCTCTTCCCTCTGTCTTCTCGGGGAGAAGCACTCGGCCCACAGTGGCATTTCGGTCCACGCCGATCTGGCCAAAAACGGCTCACGTCAAACGGCCCACATCCGTCCCTGTCGTGAGCCGCTTTCTCTGACAGCCTGTTTTGGCATCATTCATTTTTAAACGTGCTACCCACCGGCCGAACCCCGGCATATTGTCGCTTGCTTTCCTCTAGTCCTCCCACGGAAGATCCTATAACCCGGCGGGCGGGTTCGAGCCTTTCGCGGTCCTCTTGGCGCTCGTAGTTGGCTGGGCCCTTCGAGTCGGCTCACGGCGCTTTCGTTGCTCGTTGCCGTTCCCGCAGCTTGAATCGTTGCAATTTTCCGGTGGCCGTCCTCGGTAAGTCTGATAGAAATTCGATCCATCGCGGGCTCTTGTACCAGCCCACCCTATCGCCAACCCAGCTCTTCAGTTCCTCGTCAAGGTTATCCAACTTCGTGCAGTCGGGACTTAGGACTACGTAAGCCGCTGGTTTGAGCAGCCCGTCCTCGTCCTCGCGTGCGACTATGGCCGCTTCCTGTACGGAGGGGTGGGAAATCAATACTCTTTCCACTTCCGTAGGACTCAGCCAGCGGCCATTCACCTTAAACAGATCGTCTGCCCGCCCGGCATACCAGAAGTAGCCGGCTTCGTCCTGGTAATACTTGTCGCCTGTACGAAACCAGGGGCCAAGAAAGCTGCGCTTTGTCCTCTCGTGCTGATTCCAGTAACCGTCGCAGGTGGCATCGCACTTGATCAGAAGGTTGCCGATCTCTCCCGGCGGCGCATCGTGATCGCTTTCATCCACAATGCGCGCTTCGAAACCGGGGATGATCTTGCCGCTCGACCCGGGCTTCGCCTCGCCCGGCCGGTTGGAGATCACCATATGCAGCATTTCCGTTGAACCCAGCGCATCCAAGATTTCAATTCCAAAGCGATGCTTGAATCTGTGAAAAACTGCCGGAGGCAGGGGTTCGCCCGCAGAGATCGCATGGCGGATGCTGGACAGATCGAAGTCCGAGCCTTTTCGATGATAGGCCAGCAGCGCAGCGTAATTACTGGGAACGGAATAGAAGAGAGTGGGCCGATATCTCTCGACGTCGGCGAAAATAAGCTCCGGCGTGGGACGAGCTGGCGAGAGGATGGTAGTGGCGCCCGCCGCCAGCGGAAAATAGCCTGCATTCCCCAGCCCGTATGCGAAGAACAGTCTGGCAACGCTGTAACAGCGGTCGTTTTCGCTCATCCGCAGAATAGCCTTGGCGTAGTACTCGGTAGGAAAGACGATGTCATGGTGCCGATGTACACAACCCTTGGGTGACCCCGTGCTTCCCGATGAGTACAACCAAAAAGCGGCATCGTCTTTGGAAGTATCCGCCGCAGCCAACTCGGAGGACGCATCCTCTACCTCATCAAAACCAATGCAGCCCTGCGGAGCCCGGCCCACGACGACCAGCTGGTTTAACGAGCCGCGCATCTGTTTGGCCGGCCCAATATTTTCGAGCAATGCCTCCCCAATGACCGTCACCCGCGCTTCCGCATCCTTCACGATGTACTCGTATTCAGGCGGGCGCAGGAATGTGTTGACAGGGACAGCAACTGCTCCTATTTTGATGGCTCCAAAAAAGCAGTATAGGAATTCGGGAAGGTCCTGCAGCAAAATGAGTACGCGTTCTTTCCGCTCGACACCCAGCTTGCGCAGAACGTTACCCGCGCGGTTGGTCTGCCGCAATAGCTCGGCATAGGTAATCTTCCGCTCTCTGCATTCGATGGCAATTCGGTCTCCCCTGCCCTCGAGCACATTGCGGTCGACGACGTACGCCGCTACATTAAATTGGTCCGGCAGTTGCAGCACTCGCTTCCCTAATCTCCTTCGCTGTACTTGATTCTTTTTGTGTCCCTTTTAAGTCTTGCATATCAGGCACGCTTCTGGTCTGAGTCGCGAACGTCGTCACAGTACTGGTCTGGTGGACAACTTCACAGATCCTGCCGTGAGAAGCGGCGAACCGCGATAGCCAGCGCGACTGCCAGGTACACCCCCGCATAGAGGACCATGGTCGCGCTCGGGACCGACAAGGTACTAAATGGTGAGATCCGCATCGCGTTCGCCAACGGAGACTGCATCTCAAACGCCGCCCTCCGCCATAAGGCTTCGCTGGGCATGAGCACACTGGCGATCACGCCCACACTAATAGCGCGTTGTGTCTGCGTAATCGCGCCAAACTGCTCAATCCATCCGCCCAGAAAAGCGAGTCCGTGGAGTCCGAGAACAAGTACGCCGCTTGTTAAGGTCGAAAAATAGGTCCCGAAGGCAAAGGTGACCGAGAGCAGTACGATGCTCTCCATCCAGATGAGCAAAAGCCCATTCACCAAATGGCGCGCGGTTACGCCTGCTATAACATACGTTACCGCATTTACGCCGCCGACCATGATGGCAATGTACGCGGTCAGCATAGCCACAAATCCCCACCACTTGCCCGCGAGTATTTCCCACCGCGGTACAGGTTTGGTCGCAACCGCCTGGATCGTCCCGGACGCGATTTCACCAGAGAGTGTGTCGACGGATGTGAGAATGGTCATGAGTACGGCCAGTAAATCGACTGCGTACAAACCCATGGTCACCATGGCATAGGCAATTTCTCGCCGCAGCACAGGACTCATCCCATGAGCCGCGAAATCCTTCGCCTGATAATGAAGCCCGATCCCGAACAGGGTCAGGAATCCTGCTCCCGCGGCCAGAGCCATCCATACCATCTTCTTGCGCACCGCCTCGCGGAACGTGACCCCAGCCATGATCCACATCCCCATTACAACCCTCCGTCGCTGCCGACGATGTCAAGGAACCGCTCTTCGAGCGAAATCTTTCTCGGAGTCACCTCGTAAACATCCGCTCCTTTGGCCACCAGGTAGCGGATGATCTCCGGCAATACCGCACCCGATGGCACCGACAACATCAGGCACTCACTTTCCCGGCGAACCGACAAAGCCCATTGCGACAAACCTTTTACCATGTCCGCGGTTAAATTGCCCGCGCGCACGGATACACCAGTCTCGTCTTCCATCGCGCCATTGAGCTTACGCGTTTCCACTACCTCGCCATGTTTAATGAAAGCGACGCAGTCGCAAGTGATTTCTACTTCTCCCAGCAGATGAGAGTTGAGCAGCACGGTTGCCCCCCGATCGCGCTGCGCTCTGATGATGTCGCGCACCAGCCGGCGCCCCCCCGGATCGAGTCCCGAGGTAGGCTCGTCCAGAAAGATCAAGTCGGGCTCATTCAGCAGCGCCTGTGCCAGCCCAATCCGTTGTAGCATGCCCTTGGAAAAATCACGCAAGCGCTTGTCCTGGTGGGGAGTGAGCTCAACCAAATCGAGCAAGGTGGCAACCCGCTCCCGCAGCTCAGCATTGGAAAGGCCGTAGAGGCGCCCGTGCAGTTTGAGTAGTTCAGCCGGCGTGAGCCAATCATAGAAGCGGAAGTGTTCGGGAAGAAACCCTATTCGCCGCCGCGTCTTCACATCACCGGCGGGACAGCCAAGTATCTGAGCCTCGCCACTCGTAGGAAATACGAGCCCCAGCATCATTTTTACTGACGTGCTCTTGCCCGCACCGTTTGGTCCCAAGAAACCGAAAACCTCACCCCGAGCTACCTCCAAGGTGAGGTTTCGGACGGCCACTTTGCCGCTGAAGACCTTCCGCAGTGCGCGCGTGCTGATGGCCAGGTCGAAGGATCGATTCATCTCCGTCGTTAGTAAATTATCGCAGGGAAGCCGCTAAAGTTAGTGCATCCGACGAGTCGCCTTGGCCCATTAAGGACTGGATCACTCCATTCTTGATCCACAACAGTGTATAACGATTTCCCTGGGCTAAGGTCTCCGTGATGAGCGTGCCATCCACCCCATCAACGCTGACCTTTTCATATGAACTCGTGTTGCGCGGAATCGGAACCACCATGGTAGAAGACCAGTCGACTGTCTGGCAGAACGAATGTGCCTCGCTCGGACTCATACCCGCCAACTCCAAAGCCGCCTCCGCAATCTCGGACATGTTGAGATTAGGCGGGACACTGACGGTCGGGCTGGGCGCTTGCATAAAGTAAGTGCAGTTTGTCTCCTTCAGGTTCGCCATCCGTTCCATCTTGCGCTGCGCCAGGGCCTCCGCATGCGACTCGGAATTCGAATTTCCAGCCTTGTGCCAAGCCGGGCAGCTGCCGTACATGGAAAGGACAGTCTTGGGAATGTGGACTGCGATCAATGCTCCATTGGTCGACTCCGGAATCTGTATATCGGACCGCCCAATTTCATCCAGCAACGTCTCGACGCGAGTGCGATTAATGGTCATCTGAAACGCAGTTTCCCCATTCACCTCGATCCTCTCTGGCGCGCCCAGCCTGCCGACAGTGCGAATGGGATATCCCGCCAACCGCCCAGCTTTCAGCGCGCTTTGAACAACCTCGGGATTCCCAGGATCGAGGGTGACCACCACGTTATCCGCAATAAACTGGTTGAGTAGCTTGTAAGGATGCGAATCCGGTCCTATGCCGCTTATGAGTGTCGTAGGATCGATCGTGACCACCTGAATCTTCTGAACCCGCAGCATGGCGAGAACCCGCTGCGCCCAGCTGCGACCCGGATTTACGCTCACCAGCAGAGCAATGGCGGCCGCGCCGGCGGCCAGGCCCCAAACCGGACGCCACCGTGAAGCGAACAGAGCCGCAATCCAGGACGATTTTGTGTCGTTTCCTGCAGCCATTTGGCTGCGGAATCGAGCATAAGCCGCCTCCGGTTCCACTACTCTGTCCTCGCTGCCGACGACCAACGCCGCCAGCAAACCCTGGGTACTCTCCTTCTCAGCATTCAGCTTCTCCACACGTGTACGGCAACGAGTGCACGAGGCGAGATGCCGATCCACTTCTGCCAGCTCGCCGCCGACAAGCTCGCTGTCCAGTCGGGCGCGAAGAACTCCATCATGAATGCAGCTCATAACTCCTCCTTCATCGGATAAAGTTCCAGGTAACGGAGACGGAATTCCTCCTCCGCACGGTTCAACATGGTGCCGATTCCCGTCATCTTGACCTCGAGCGTCTCGGCCAATTCTCTGTAAGACAGCCCGGAGGCCCGCAGGATCAGCAGCTGCGCGTGAGCCGATTTGAGCAAGGTAAGTACCCCGCGTACTCGCCGACATTTTTCCTGGCGCAGCAGGTCGTTCAATGGATCCGTCTGCGTACCCTCATCTACGGCCTGCCCGCCGCCTTGTTCGTATTTGCGCCGCCGGGAAGATCTTCGCAGCGCATCGATCCCCAGATTCGTTGCCGCGCGGTACAGCCAACCGCCAACGTTACCGTCGAACTGTAACCCAGGCCGGCGGTAGAGGCGCAAGAACACATCATTCGCAATCTCTTCCGCACCTGAATGATCGCCCAGCAGCCGCCTCAGAATGCCGACAATCCGGGAATAGCGCTCAACAAAAACGGCTCGGAATTCCGTATCGTCCCAATGTTCCGACGAACTTTCCCGTACGCTCATCCCGCGACTCAGTGTATGTGCAGTTCCCACTGTAATTCCCACCTTCCCCGGTTTACATACCTAAAACGCCGCTCGAGAGCAAAATGTGACAAAACTCGAAAACACTTCCGTGCCAGGACCTATGGTCAGCGGTTTTCTAACCGCTAGCGGGAGATGCCCCGATCTCGTCTGCCAACCGGAAAATCCATAAAGCATCCATGCCCTGCTCGGTGCCATCATTCTTCCCGGCCAGATAGCCTGCAACCGATAGGATTCCGAAGAGCCCCACCTTGGCCTTTCTTGGTAAGAGCCAATCAGGAGGCCTGATGGTCAAAGATCACTGAAAGGCAGGCGAAAGACGTCGCTTGGACGCACGCCAGGCTGAAGAGTGACCGGGAGCGCAGAGCTTCAGGCAAAAGGCGCCCGTTAAACAAGTCGCAGGCAAACTACAGAATGCATTCGGCAAGGCCAAAGACGCAATAGAGGATGAAGCGGATGAGGTGCGTCGTCGAGGTGAAGAAGCCCGTCATGAGGACGAGGAACCTTGTAGACAGCTTACCGGTCTACAAGTACCTCTTCTCACCCTTTCCTCTGCCAGCCTGTCGCCCCGGCTTTCTCCTGGCGCAAAAACCCGTTAAACTGGCACGGCTATGAACACGCCGATGCAGCCCAATATTAAGCTCCTGAGCGCGCCCGACTACCGCGAGAATTACGCTAACAGCGTGCAGGTAAGAGTCAGCGTCTGGGATTTTTTTCTGGTCTTCGGAAGACTGCAACAGCAGAGCGAAAGCCAGGTCGAGATCTCCAACTTTCAAGGGATCTACGTGAGCCCGCAGCAGGCCAAGGCCCTGCTGGCGATTCTGCAGCAGAATGTCGCACAATACGAAGATGCGTTCGGCGAAATTAAGTTGGATCCGCGCATGCATCCCGCCGGTCCCGTTCACTGATCGAGCTCCGTTCCCTTCCCGCATCGGATCAGCGCCCGCTCCTGAGGAGGCTCGCCGGAAATGGAAAAAGCCGCAGTAGCCGGGTTGGTCCCCACATCCAAAGCTCCCCGCCCCGGCGGCTCGCCCTCGATCTCTCGGGGACCGAGAACCTCGCTGTCGGCTCAACTCCTGATTTTTATTGCAATTCTGATCATTATTCTGTTATTGCACTTTCCGCTTCTGCGGGTTCCCTACATCTGGGACGAGCTCGGCTACTATGTGCCAGCGGCGCGCGATCTGTTTCTCTACGGCAGGGTGATTCCGCAGGCAACTGTCAGCAATGCTCATCCGCCATTGGTAATGGCCTGGCTTGCGGCCGCCTGGAAGCTAGCCGGTTTTAGGCTGGTGGTCACCCGCGTCGCCATGCTGGTGATCGCCGCTTTCACGCTGGTCGGCGTCTTTCGCTTGGCCGCCTTCGTTGCCAATCTAGAGGTCGCGGTCGCTTCGACTATGTGCACCGCCTTGTACCCCGTATTCTTTACGCAGAGCTCGCTCGTCCATCTAGATATGGCAGCAGCCGGTCTCACTTTGTGGGGCTTGCGCAGCTATTTGGAGAGGCACCGCTGGACGACGGTCATCTGGTTCTCGTTAGCCGCGCTCGCCAAGGAGACCGCCATAGTGACGCCCCTGGCACTTGCAGCGTGGGAGATAGTTTCTCGATCGATATCCTGGCGTGGATGGGATCGAAGTCAGCAGCGCGCGAAAAATGCACCTGCTTTTCTCCTCACTCCTCTTCTGCCCCTAGCCATCTGGTTTGCTTATCACTACGCACGTACCGGATACGTTTTCGGGAATCCGGAATTTTTTCGCTATAACGTGACTGCTACGCTACACCCGCTGCGAATCGCCCTTGCCGCAGCGATGCGGATTTGGCAACTGGTCGGTTATATGAATTTATGGTTGCTGACGGTCGCGGGCGGCTTGGCGATGTTTCTGGCACCACGGCGCGATCGAAACTCAGAGCGGCCGCGGATCGCCCTCCCCGCCCAGGCCGTCTTTCTTGTTTTGATTGGATCTTATGTAGTCGCCATGGCCACGGTCGGAGGCGCAGTATTGGCGCGCTATATGCTTCCGGTCCTGCCTCTGGTACTCACTCTGTGGATTTCGACTCTGTGGCGAAGAGTTCTTTACTGGCGGTTTGTCGTAGCCATCGTGTGCGCTGCGTTCATTGCGGCCTGGTTCATCAATCCGCCGTATGGATTTCCGTTCGAAGACAATCTGGCCTATCGCGATTACACCCTCTTGCACGAAGATGCAGAACGGTTCCTTCGAGAGCACCGCCCCGCTGCTCGTGTTCTAACTGCGTGGCCTGCCTCTGATGAACTAACCCGGCCTTATCTCGGATACGTAAACGCTCCCATTCGGGTAGTACAGATTGACGATTTCTCACTCGAGCAGGTGATGTCCGCCGCCGACGCCCGGGCTCAATTCGATGTTGCGCTGGTCTTCTCAACAAAGTATCAGCCGGCCCATTCCCTCCTCGAAGCATGGCGGCCGTGGGAAAGAGTCAAAGAACGATTCTTTGGATTTCATAACGATCTTCCACCCGCTGCGGTGGCTAGAGTGTTGAGTGGCGAGGTAATCTACAGCGCCGCGCGCAATGGACAATGGATAGCCGTCATTGATATCCAGCATGAGCTCGACGCGGCGCTCCCGCATAGGCCGCTTTGTCGTCAGGGGGCCCACAAATGGCAGGAATGAGTCTTCACGATTAGCCAAACGTTTTTACCCGGTTGGAGGTGAAGCGATTCGCGGGCGGCCAGCGTTAATTGCACTTGCATTTCGACCCCGCAAGCCACCCTGGCCAAGACGATAACGTCTCGCTGCTGGAGAGATAGAATTTCTCCAGAAATGACATTGCGCGCGCTAAGCCCCACCGGCTGAGCAGCTGCTAACAGGATGTCCCCGGCGCTGATCGCCACCCGCAAAGCTGCGCCGACTTCCGAGCGAACCAGGGGAGTTTCTAATTCTACGAAACTGTTCTCCAACCGGCAGGTGAGCGTGCCACGATCCTCGTGCACGGCGGTAACCCGGGCATCAAATACATTTTCAAATCCGGCCAGCTGGGCCACGGTTTCCTGCCGCGGGGCGCGGATCACCTCATGCGGTGTTCCTTCGGCGATGATTTTTCCCGTATCCAGCACGACAACGCGTTCGCCCAAAGCAAAAACCTCCTCCCGGCTGTGTGTGACATAGAGAATCGGAATCCTATGCTTTTCATTCCAGGCGCGCAGGTCTTCGACAATTTTGGCTTTAGTAGCGGCATCCAGGGCGGCCAAAGGCTCGTCAAGCAGCAACATGCGAGGATTGGTTACCAGCGATCGGGCCAGAGCAACTCGCTGACGCTCTCCACCTGAAATAGCATTGGGCTTTCGTTCTGCGAGATGTCCTATACGGAAAGACTCGAGAATCTGGCGACATTGTTTCCTGCGCTCATCGCCAGGACGAGACAATAATCCGTAACGAATATTACGTTCGACCGTAAGATGGGGGAACAAGGCTAGATTTTGAAGCACGTAGCCGGTCTGACGCTTGCAAATAGGCACGTCAATTCGATTTTCTGAATCGAACATAACCTGCTCGCCAAGAACAATTTTTCCCTGCTCCGGGGTAGTGAGTCCGGCGATACAGTTGAGCAGGGTCGTCTTCCCCGCTCCCGAAGCTCCGAACAAGATGGTTATGCCGGGCACGGCTGAAAAGGCCAGATCAAGGCGGAATTTTGGGCCCAGGGTTTTGCCCACGCGGATCGTGAGGGCATCCCTGTCTTGGCTGGCGGAACGTTCGGGTTCCGCGGTTTCCTTGAGCTGACTTTTCATTTCCACGGCCATATTGCCCAGATTCGTCGGTTCAATCCATAAACTAACGACAGGATGACAAAGGCCATAGCCAACAACAGAAGCGCGAGCTGGTTTGCGGCTGCATAGTTTGCGGACTGCACCTCATCATAAATGGCGATCGACATGGTTCGTGTCACACCCGGAATGTTCCCTCCTACCATCAGCACCACGCCGAATTCGCCCATGGTGTGAGCGAAGCTGAGCGCTGTCCCAGTCACCAAACCTGATACCGACAGGGGCAGAATCACGCGAAAAAAGGTGCGCACCTTCGAGGCGCCCAGTGTGGCAGAGGCTTGAAGAAAAGTTGGGTCCACAGCTCCGAAGGATGCAGCAAACGGCTGCACGGCAAAAGGAAAGCTATAGACAATGGAGCCAATCACTAATCCGGTGAAGGTGAAGGCAAGCGTATGCCCGGTCATGGCGATCCAGGCGCGTCCCAGCGGCGTGCGCGGGCCCAGCGCGAACAGAACGTAGAAACCCAGCACCGTGGGCGGCATGACTACGGGCAAAGCCACTACAGCCTCTGCAATGAACTTCCATCGCCATTCGGAGAAAGTTATCCAGTAGGCAACTGGTATTCCCAGCACCAGCAGAATGCCTGCCACCAATAATGCCAGGCGAATTGTCAGCCAAAATGCTTGCCAGTCCATGTTGCGGCCGGAGACGTTACAACATCATCCTAGACGACGAACAAAACCTCAAGGCTCCGATTCCCCTGGGTCGATAGAAGAAAAGGTGCTCGGCTTAGCCGCCCTGACCGGGACACTCGCGGAAACCCTTCGAAATATTCACCCAAGCTGGCCAGCACTGGTTCCGAGTTTCACCGCACGGGGTGTGCCTCCTGAACCCCGCCAGCGTGCTTCGAGGCCTCGGTCGGTTGCTTTTCTCGTAATGTCGTTCGCCGTAGTGACTGGAACCGAGCGCTCATGCGGAAAATGGCATTTACTCTCGGGATCGTGCCGTAAGAATTAGGTTTTATCCACCAAGGAAAGGTCAATCATTGGCAATCGACTTGTAAACGCGGTCATGCGTGTGCAACCTTAAGAGAGCATGTCTGACAACCGCTATGACGTGGTGATCATTGGTGGAGGCATTGTCGGTCTTTCCGTCGCAATGACGCTTACCAGAGACTTCCCACGCTTGCGCCTGTTACTGCTTGAAAAGGAAGAGGGTTTGGCGCGCCACCAGACTGGCCACAATAGCGGCGTGATTCACTCTGGTATTTACTACAAGCCGGGCTCTATCAAGGCGCGCACCTGTGTCGAAGGGGCGGCGGCAATGGTAGCGTTCTGCCGTGAACACGGGATTCCCAATCGCATTTGTGGCAAGGTTATCGTAGCTTCTACACCCGAGGAACTGCCTGGACTGGAGGAACTTCGCCGCAGGGGAGAAGCTAACGGCATCTCCGGGTTGCGCATGCTCACACCCGAAGAGCTACACGAGATTGAACCATACTGCGGAGGCGTACGCGCCCTGCATGTTCCTGGCACCGGCATCACCGATTATGTGGCCGTGAGCGAAAAATATGCCGAGTTGGCCAGGGCTCAAGGCGGCGAAATTCGCACCTGCTGTCGAGTTCAGAGCGTGGTGAAGGCAAGCGAAGAGTTGGCTATCGAAACCTTCGGCGGAACGTTCAGGACACGCTTCGCCATTAATTGTGCGGGGCTGCACAGTGATCGCGTAAGCAACATGGCGGGCAACAAGCCCCAAGTTCGTATCATTCCTTTCCGCGGAGAATATTACGATGTCGTGCCAGAACGCCAGTACCTCGTCCGCACCCTGATTTATCCCGTACCTGACCCGCGCTTCCCTTTCCTGGGCGTACATCTCACTACCCGCATTCATGGCGGCGTCGATGCCGGACCGAACGCGGTTCTCGCCTTCAAGCGCGAAGGCTACCGCAAACACGATTTCAATCTGCGGGACGCATTCTCCTCGTTCACGTTCCCGGGTTTCTGGCGCATGGCTGCCAAGCACTGGCGCAGCGGATTGGATGAGGGGTTCCGGGCCTCCAGCAAGAGAGGATTCACCAAGGCTCTCGAGAAGCTTGTGCCGGAGATTCGAGAAGAGGATTTGGTTCCTGGGGGATCGGGGGTTCGCGCGCAGGCGTTGCAGGCAGACGGGGTAATGGTGGATGATTTTCAGTTTGTTGCCACACCCCGGATGCTGCACGTGCTGAATGTTCCTTCCCCAGCGGCAACGGCGTCCATCCCCGTCGGAAACGCAATCGTCAAGATGGCGCGGGAAAGCTTCGATTTAGATCGGAACTGAAATGGTCGTGCTGGCGGTTGGCGGTGCCGGATGCCCCCGGGAATCATAGTACGCTCGGTGGGTGCGCCTGCTAACAAGTGCGAACCTAAAACTACCTATCCACCCGACAGGCATTCCTAACCAATGGGTTTTGGGCTGCTTGTTGCCGACATTCAGCACCGTCGGCCTTATCTTTAGCCATGCCAGGCGTGCATCCGTCATGCACCATCGCCGCGCGCGCCTACGCCAGCGAGTAAGTTGCACACCCGCGCAAGTATTTTGGCAATAATCTTGTCTCCGCCCTCGCGCATGACAATCGGATGAATTGCCGGCATGCGCACGCTGGTCTTTTCGTCCAGCTCGGTCGTCAACCTTGGCGGGGGCCTGCGCCCATTCCATAAACCAGGTCTTGCTCGAACCAGGCAAGCAAGCGGATGTTTCGCGCCACGTAACATTGCTCCCTGGCCAGCTGATGATCCTGCCGTGCTGATCGCTGACGCGGCGGGGCTCAGCAACTGGTAGGATGGAGTGCCAGGGGGGGCCTGCAGAATCGTTTTCATCGCATGGAAATGGCAGCAGCGTGCCCGCCAGGACTCGAGGCGTGGACTCCACGCGTCGGCACAGATACTCATAACGACGGAGGACGGCCATGGCGACAGGTGCATCGGGCCACCGAGTTGCGGTTTTAGGTGCGGGAAAAATGGGAGGCATTCTACTGCAAGCGTTGTTAAAAGAGCGTCTGCTTTCACCGGCCACGACCAGCGCCACCGTCGCCCATCCAGAACGCGCAAAGGCCCTCGCCAACAAGCTTAAGATTTCCGTCGGAACCGACAACCTCGCGGCGGTACGCAAGGCGGACATTATTTTCATCTGCGTGAAGCCGCCAATCGTAGTCGATGTGGTTAAAGAAATTGGCGCTCAGATCACTCCCCAACAACTCATCATTTCGGTGGCCGCGTCCGTTCCGGCAGGTCTGATCGAAAGCGCGCTGAAGAGCAATGTACCGGTCATTCGCGCTATGCCGAACACCCCTTGTGTTGTCGAATCCGGAATGACGGCGCTGTGTAAAGGGAAATTCGCGGAAGATAAACATGTCGAGTTGGCGCGCTCGCTGTTCAACGTGGTGGGCCGAACCGTCGTGGTGGATGAGAAGCACATGGACGCCGTCACTGGCCTTTCCGCTAGCGGGCCGGCATTCATTTACATCATCCTCGAATCGCTAGCGGAGGCAGGAGTCAAAGTTGGTCTGCCGCGCGATATTGCTACTTTATTGGCTGCGCAGACAGCGATGGGAGCTGCCAAAGTCGTGCTGGAGACTGGAGATCACCCTGCCCTGCTCAAAGACGCTGTGACCACGCCCGCAGGCTGCACCATTGACGGCATTCTGGAATTAGAAGAAGGCAAGCTGCGCGTCACCTTGATCAAAGCTGTGGTAAAAGCCGCCCAGCGTGCAAAAGAACTTGCGTTTACTTAGACACTCTTTTGGCTGGACGTCTATTTGGACAGGTTGAAGTCAATCGTGATCTCGATCGGCATCAAGATGGGTAGACCATTCCTGCGGTAAGGTTCATATCTCCATTGCTCGACTGCTTCAAGAGCCGCATCGCCGAGGACTGGATCGCCATGAACTAGCTTCAGGTCGCGAACGATGCCGTCCGGTCCAACTGCGCCACGCAGGTTTACAGATCCCTCCAGCTTTTCCGCGATCGCTTTCGCTGGATACTTCGGCTGAACGCGTTCGAGCAAACGGCCTCCCGTAATACCTGGAGAGAGAGAACCGATGGGTGTCTCCACTGGTTTCTTCCCCGAGTCTGCGGCGGTGGGTGCGGCAGCATTTAGGTTGGTAAGCCCGTTGTTTGCTCGCGATGGAGGCGGCACTTGACCGGCACCGGACCCTTCTCGATAGATCACTTTCCCGTTCTGATAGACAACCAGGCCACCGCCCGTGTCCGGCGTCTTCGACACCTTTGGCTTGGGGGGGCGGCTGGCAGGTGGATTAAAGGGGGCGCTCGGTCCGGCTGCCGCAGGCGGACTTTCGGTCTGCGGCTCAGCTCCTCTCGGTTCTTCATTTTGGGCAGCGCCTGCAGGGCGTATACGCGGATGGGCTCGGTGCCATCTCCAGTCAAGACCGATCAGCACAACCAAGGGAATCGCCAGGCCGATCACCAGCCAGCGCAGAACTTTCACAGCCGGATCGACCGGACTGACCTTTTGCATGATGGAGGCGACCGAGAGCACGGCTGAATCGTCTGAGCTGGCCTCGCCCTTTACTGGTTCTGTACCTTCAGCGGGACGGACCGCTTTTCCCCGAGCCGCTCTGACGGTCTGCGCGGCTGCTGTAGCCAAGGATTCGAGCTTCTGCAAGACTTCTGTGGAGAAGGCATTGGGCCGGGCAGAAAACACTTCAAAAATGCCGATGATTTGGTCTCGAGAACGCAGCGGTATTACCACGATGGACCGCACGCCGAGATGGCGGCAAGCTTCGGCATCTACCCGGTCGTCGGCTTCCGTGTCACTGCATAGTTGAGTGGTACCCTTCTTTAGGCAAACCGCTGACAGCCCCGATTTGGTATGAATGCGGACCCCGAGATCGGGGACCGTAGCGCCTGCCGCGGCACGGCAGACGATTTCGCCGTCTCGCTCGAGGGCAATAGCAGCTCCGCTTGCATCCGACGCCTGCCGGGCTTCATCGGCAAAATCGTGAAGAACGAGATCGAGCACGAGCTCGCTCGATTGAATGCCTTGCGCAGCAAATTGGGAAGCCAATTCGTCAATTTTAGGCTCGATTTTACTGCTATCGGGTGACAGACGTTCCGGATCATCCGATCGCCGTGCGGGAAAAGGGACCATGTGGATATCTAATCACGCGTGGCTGACGGAGCGGAGTCTTACGCGAAAGCACCCGGTTGTCAACAATAAAGCTACTCGTGCCTGTGCCCTCCGTAGACGCCGCTCGAGCTAACCTCTACCATACGCCGACAGATCCTATCTCCCAATGCCGGATGCCGCCGCCTGCTTGGCAGCTTCGAGTGAACCAACACGGGCGACATTTTACCCATCAACGACTCCAGAAATGCTCGAGGTCAGCCGTTTTTCTCCCTGTCAGGAAATCTGGCACGCGGGGTTCTTGTGGAGAGGGCAATTCAACTTCGAATGGCCGACGGGTGAATTCGCCGTAACCAGAGCGCGCACAAAGCTAGCGATCGATTTGTACTGGGTTCGCAATAAAGGAGCCACCAAGCGAACGAGTCTCGGCTGTGAGCGGACGATCGGGCGGGGATGGGACCAGAGGCGGCTCCAACAGTGCCTCGATTTTCGACCGACGTACCGATCGGGCTAGCTGACACTCTGCATGAGGTGCTCGATGACAACCGCGACTTAATGCAAGAAGCATGACGCCGAGGATCTGTAGTTAGCGGGAATTCGTTGAGCTCTTCCAGGCTGGGACGTGGGCCGGCGTCGAAGTCACTGCCCCGCAAGTTCGGTCTTTCCGTGGTATTGTCACCGTGACTGGTATCACCTGACCAACTGGTCTACGTTGCACCATCGGTCGCTCCCATTAAACTTGAGAGGCGTATGTCACCAGAAGAGCAAATGAGCGCAAATCCGCCGCGTACCGATCAGTGGCACGCGATCAGCGCCAGTTTTCTGGGCTGGACGCTCGATGCTTTTGACTTCTTCGTCGTGGTGTTCCTGGTAGACACATTGGCCGCACAGTTCCAAGTCTCTACTGAAAAGATCATTTTCACCACCGTAGCGACGCTGGCGATGCGCCCCATTGGGGCGCTGATCTTTGGAGTGCTTGCCGACCGCTACGGCCGGCGGAAGCCACTCATGGCCAACGTCGTTTTCTTTTCCGTGATCGAACTTCTCTGCGGGTTTGCTCCCAATTACACCTTCTTTCTGCTGCTAAGGGCCATTTACGGGATCGGGATGGGGGGAGAGTGGGGAGTGGGCGCTTCCCTGGCAATGGAGAGCGCTCCGCCACGCTGGCGCGGAGTGTTTTCCGGAATTCTTCAGAGCGGATATTCCATTGGCTACCTGCTTGCGGCGGTGGCGGCACGCTTCATTCTTCCACTTTCCCCAGTATGGGGCTGGCGCGCAATGTTCTGGGCTGGCGGCGTCCCAGCCCTGCTGGCGTTCTATATTCGGTCCAAGGTTCGTGAATCGGAGGCCTGGAAGCAGCACCGCGCACCCACCATTGGCGCCATTGTTCGTACCGCCACCGGCCATTGGAAGATCTTTTCCTACCTCGTCCTGCTCATGACCATGATGATGTTTCTCTCCCATGGCACCCAGGACCTCTACCCTCACTTTCTGATGAACGTACACGGGTTCCCCCTGGCAACAGTTTCCTACATCGCGATTTTGTACAACATTGGCGCGGTGTTAGGAGCAATCGCGTTCGGACAACTTTCCGAACGCATCGGCCGTCGCCGCTCTATGATCGCAGCTCTGGCCTTGTCGCTTCTTGTGATTCCTGCGTGGGCATTTGGGCAATCGCTGCCGATGCTGGCGATGGGTGCTTTCCTAATGCAGGTCGGGGTCCAGGGCGCTTGGGGAATTGTTCCGGCGCACTTAAATGAATTGTCTCCAAATCGGGTGCGAGGGCTCATGCCAGGCTTCGCTTACCAGCTCGGTATTCTCTTTGCAGCTCCTACAAATAGCATCGAATTCGCTCTGCGAAACAAATTCGGATATCCCTGGGCTCTCGGCGTTTTTGAAACCGTCAACATCACGGCTCTTGCCATCACACTGTGGCTGGGCGCGGAAAATAAGGGAAGGAGTTTTCTGCTCGAGGAAACCAGTGAAGGAGAGATCCCTGTCACTAACCAGCCAGCCACAGGCTGGCATGGGTGACCACGGGCCCGATACCCCAAACTTGGAGGCGAGCACCAAAGCAGCGACGATTGTAATTGGCCGCTCCACCCTCTACCACTGATTCTTTAACCATCGAGAACGCTCGCTCGGTGACCGGCATCAATGCGAGTAGGTGATGGTTATTCGGCTCCTCAGGTTGCTAGCGCTGCTTGCCGGGAGGGAAAGCTGGTAGAGTATTCATCTACCTTACGCTTGACCCCTTTTTGGGGCCGAATGAGGATTTCGTGCATATTACTGTCGTCGGATCGGGATACGTAGGCTTGGTCGCGGGCGCGTGCTTCGCCGAACTCGGCCATGAAGTCGTTCTGGTCGATAACGATAAGGGGAAACTGGCTGCTCTTAAGGCAGGAGATGTTCCCATTCATGAAAAGTTTTTGCCGGAGCTCATGACCAGGCACCACGGTAGCCGGCTCAAGTTTTCGGGCGATCTGAGCGAGGCGGTCAGGGCGAGCACGGCAATTTTCATCGCCGTGGGTACGCCTCCCACAGAGCAGGGCGAAGCCGACCTCTCCTACGTGGAATCGGTGGCTCGTGAAGTCGCCCGCGCCATGAACGGCTACAAGGTGGTGGTCGAGAAAAGCACGGTGCCGGTCTACACCAGCAATTGGATTCGGACGGTGATGCTGCGCAACGGCGCCAGAGCGGAATCCTTCGACATTGCTTCCAATCCCGAGTTCCTGCGCGAGGGTACAGCGGTTACCGATTTCCTATACCCGGACCGTATTGTCCTGGGCGCAGGAAGCGAACGCTCGATTTCCCTGCTGCGCGATATTTACCAGCCCCTCGAAGATGGCAGCTACTACGCGCAACCATCTGCCATTCCCGGTCCGGATAACGCCCGAGTGCCGCCTCCTCTTATTGTGACCAGTGCCAAGAGTGCCGAACTGATCAAGCATGCCTCGAATGCTTTCCTGGCCATGAAGATTTCCTTTGCCAACGCGATAGCGTCGATTTGCGAGGCCGTGGGCGCTGATGTTCAGCAGGTCTGCCGCGGGATGGGTTCGGACTCGCGCATCGGCTCCCGCTTCTTAAATCCCAGCATCGGTTACGGTGGCTCCTGCTTTCCCAAGGACTTGATGGCCTTTCGTGCGGTGGCGCGCGAATGTTCTTATGACTTTCGCTTATTGGAAGAGGTCATACGCATCAACGAAGATCAGCGCAAACGC
>JBPYDQ010000378.1:0-7301 GCA_051986135.1 Terriglobales bacterium
GAGTCGCGCTCCTTGTAAGCCTGGTCTGCCTGCTCGGGAGCAACACAAGATCGGCAGATACCAACTGCTCACTACAACCTTTGAAGTGTTTGAGCGGAAAATTCGGGAACAACTCGCTCGCACGCTCCAGGACGGGGGATTCGATCCTGCTCGCGACATTGAGGCTATTACGGTAAATCGTTGGCCGCACGGCTACGGGTACGAGTACAACCCACTTTTCGACGCCGATTGGCCCGAGGATCAGCGTCCCAATGTGATCGGGCGTAAACAATTCGGAAGAATAACCATTGCGAACACCGACTCGGCAGCCACGGCGTACACCGATACCGCCATCGACCAGGCACACCGTGCCGTAAACGAGTTACTGCAGCATTGAAGCAGTGTGTTTGCCAAGGCATATGGCCAGAGACCTGCATGCCTCGCACGCGGCACCCTTAGAAGGTCTCTCGCGTTTGCTACGCGCATTGATCGGCTCAGCTTGCCTGTAGGATTTCATACTTCACGAGATTGTGAATTCTCTGCTTAATACTTCGCTTTTCGTGTGGCCGCTGAGGAATCGGAACAGAGGTCAGGCGGCAGGAATTTCCTTCGACCCTTTTGGGGAGGAGGCAGGCGCGCGCAGCAGCAATCGACGGTATAACCCTCCTTCTGTTGGGCAAAACTGATTTTTTCCCGGAGTTACGACAACTTACTGACAAGTTGCCGACAATTCATTGACATTGTTACGCGCCGGAGCACCGAGATAGCAATTTTTTTGCTTGACGTCCAGCCGGGGTGACTCTAACCTTGCACAACTATAGTAGGCTTGCCAAGGAGTTATTGTCGGTATTTTTCTGCTAGTTGTTTCTCAACGCGTTGCCGGTCGACAACAGTTGAATTGCTGTGTGGGAGACCATGTATGAAAGACACCAAATGGACAGGACTCTCGTTGTTATTGCTGCTGAGCTTTGCCAATCTCGTCTGGTCGCAGACGGGTCTTACCTCCCTACGCGGCACGGTGACTGATTCTTCCGGAGCCCTATTGACCGGCACCGAGATTAGCCTCGACAATCCAACCACTGGATTCCGTGTCAGCCGTAGTACCGACCAGAGCGGCGCCTACGACTTTCCCCAAATTCCTCCCGGGCGATACACAGTCACCGCCCGAAAATCAGGATTTGGCAAGCAGGCGAAGACCGCTGAACTGCTGGTAAGCCAACCCGCCACCATAAATTTTGCTCTATCGGTCGAAGCCATAGCGGAGACCGTTGAGGTCAGCGACCTTGCCCAGGCCGTCAATACCAGTGACGCGACGATTGGCAACGCAGTGAGCAATTCGACTATTCAAGCCCTGCCCATGGAGGGCCGGAATGTACCGGATTTGCTTAGCTTGCAGCCAGGGGTGGTGTATCTGAACTCGCGAGCGACCAATCCTGATCAGGACAGCCGAAGCGGGGCTGTCTCGGGAGCGCGTTCCGACCAGAGCAATGTCACGCTGGATGGAGTCGACAACAATGATCAGAGACAGGGATACGCTTTCACCGGCGTGCTCCGGTCGACACTGGACTCGGTCGAGGAGTTTCGGGTCACCACCACGAACGCCAATGCCGATAGCGGACGCTCCTCCGGCGCCCAGGTGACGCTTGTGACCAAGAGCGGCACCAATCTTTTTCATGGCTCGGTTTACGAGTACAACCGCAACAATGTTGGACACGCCAACGATTGGTTCAATAAAGCGGCCGAGATTTCCGCAGGTCTCGCGAACCAGCCCGGGCAATTGATTCGCAACACCTTTGGAGCGACCCTTGGCGGGCCGATAAAGAAGGATAAGGTCTTCTTCTTCCTAAATTACGAAGGCCAAAAAACCCAGGAGAACGTGCAGCAGAATCTTACCGTGCCAACCTCGTCGTTCAAGGCGGGCAATGTGCAATACGCGAACGCCAATGGCAACATCGTTACCTTGACGCCGGCGGATGTGAAGAGCATGGACCCTATTTGCACGACTTCCTGTCCATGGGGGCGCGGCGAAGACCCGAACGTGCTGGCTACCCTGAATGCGTATCCCAGCCCCAACACGCCTGGGGGTGATGGACTCAACACCGGAGGTTTCACATGGTCTGCCCCCAACCCTGCGCGGTTCAATACGTACATTGCAAAAATCGATGATCAAATCACCGACAGTCAGCGGTTATTTGTCCGAGGCAATCTGCAGGGGGACAAAACTTCTCTGGCTCCCGAATTTCCTGGTCAGGCACCGAGCGCCCAACTGGTAAGCACTTCAAAAGGACTTGCTATTGGTCATATTTGGACGATTAACACCGCTCTCATCAACAACTTTCGCTACGGCTACGTCCGGCAGTCCTTGAATAACGTCGGAGCAGGCAACAATTCTTTTTCAGACTTTGCTGGAATCAGTCCGCTGACCGCCGAGAATCCCACCACTCTCTTGAATGTTCCGGTGCACAACTTGGTCGACGACTTTACCTGGGTAAAAGCCAAACACACTCTGCAGTTTGGTGCCAACTATCGTCTCATTCATAACAACGTTTCATCGAATAGTGTGTCCTTCAACTCAGCCGGCACGGGAGCTGGGAACATCAGCCAGGCGGCAATTGCGGGAACCTTCCAGAGCTTTGATCCGGAAGCCTTCGGCTTTCCGGCGGTTGCGGGCAATTTTTCCACCAGTTACGACAATGCCATCACGGCTATCGCGGGTTTGCTGAGCACCGTCAATGTGCACAACAACTACAGGGTAGTAAACGCAACTACAGCCTCATTGTTACCCACCGATGCGGTGATCCCGCGCGATTTCACGGCCAGCGAGTTTGAGTGGTATGTCCAGGATTCTTGGCGACTCAAACCCAATCTCACCGTCACCCTTGGTTTACGACACACACTCCTCGAAACGCCATATGAAGTCAATGGCCAACAGGTAGCTCCGACAATAGATTTGCACCAATGGTTTATTAACCGTGCCCTCGCGGCCGCCCAGGGTCAGGGTGACCAGCCGCCATTTTCGTTTACCCCCTCTGGCCAGAGCCGGGGCGGTCGACCGTACTGGCCCATGAACAAACTGAATTTTGCACCTCGCTTGGCGATTGCCTACTCTCCCGACTCCAAGACTTCGATTCGTGCTGGAGCGGGGATGTACTACGACCATTTCGGCCAGGGAATCGTTGACGGCTTCAGCCAGTTTGGCTCATTCGGGCTGACTAGCACGCAGGCGGCTCCTTCTAACATCTACACACCCGACGATGCGCCGCGTTACATCGGCAGGAATAATGTACCTCCTCTGCAATCGGCGTTACCCACCGTCACTTACCCCGCTATGCCGCCAAACAATACCAATACTGGCTTCACCTTTAATTCAAACGGCATCGACGGTCGAATTAAGACGCCTTATTCCATTGCGACGGACCTCTCGATCCAACGAGAAGTTGGAAAAGGCTGGGTGGTCGAAGCGGCTTACGTGGGGCGATTCGGGCGACATCTGCTGCAGCAGCGCGATCTAGCGGCGGCGACAAATCTCGTGGATCCCAAATCGGGCATGGATTACTACACGGCCGCGCGTTTGATGTCGCAATTTGCGCTCGCCCATGGAGAAGATCCTGGTGCGGTCATTGCTCCGATCCCATACTTTGAAGATTTGTTTCCCACAGCAGCTGCAGACGGATTTAGTGCAACCCAGAATATATATACCGGTTCAGGAAGCAGCAAGGCTTGCCCTTCCGGCTTCAGCTGGTCGAACCGCCCGGGAAGGGAGGTCGGTGCGCCCTATCGTCTAGGTCTGTTGGGCACGCAACTTGCGAATGGCGGTGTTTCCCCCGTTTGCGCCAATTTACCTCCGGTTCCCTTCTGGGACGCGCAGTTCTCCTCTCTATTCGCGTGGTCTTCGCTTGGAACCAGCAGCTACAACGCGGCACAGTTAATGGTCCGGCATCCCGTCAGTCATGGTCTCGAGGTGGACTTCAGCTACACCTATTCCAAGTCCACTGACCTGGGCTCCGACACGGAACGAGCGAACTCGCAAGGCACAACTTCCACTACCTCTGCGATTCCCCTGGGTACGAGCACCATCCTCAGCTACATTGAGAACCCATGGAATCCAGGTCTAAATCGCGCGCCATCGGACTTTGACCTGCGGCATGTCATCACCGCCAATTGGGTTTACGAATTACCCGTGGGCAGAGGCAAACCGTTTGCGGGAACCGCCAGCACCTGGTTGGATGCCATTATCGGCGGCTGGCAACTATCCGGCCTGAATCGTTGGACCAGCGCGTTTCCGTTCAGCGCAATCGACACGCGCGGCTTCACGCAGAACTTCCTGTTTAACAGCAACATGGTCCAGACGGCGCCAATCAAGTCGGGTTTGTATATGATCGAGGGAGCGCCGTTTGCATTCCCAGATCCAACCGCCGTGGTGGCGGGTGTACAAGTAACTCCAGACGTTCCTGCCACCCTGACACCGATGCGCTTCGCCTATCCGGGAGAAGCTGGAAGCCGTAACAACTTCCGCGGGCAAGGTTATTTTGAGATTGATACAGGAGTGGCGAAGAGTTGGAAGGTCCGCGAAAACATGAATCTAAAGTTTGCGTGGGAGGTGTTCAACCTGACCAACTCGGTGCGCTTTGACACCAATACGAATACTTCTCTAGACAACGGCTCGGATGACGGCTCGTTCGGGCTGTACCGCAGAACTCTTACCGTTCCGCGAGTTCAACAGTTTTCTTTGAGGTTCAGTTTCTGAGACTGGAAAGAGCCTTAACTCAGAAAGTCGGCGGAGTGTTTACCCAGAGAACCGCGGCTTCCTTGTTGGTCGGATTAAACCAGCGATGGCCGCGATTGCTTTCGAACCAGAAGCTATCGCCTTGTTCGAGCACGTGACACTCCACTTCATCAAGCCAGATTTCCAGTGTGCCTTCCAGCATGTAAAGGAAGTCTTCCCCCTGGTGCATGTAGGTGCCGTCGCTTCCGGTTCCTGGGGGAACCCGAATCAACATCGATTCCAACATCTTCGTCCCGGTCGAAAGCAGTTCCATACGGACGCCAGACTTTGTTTCCAGACTTTTACGATTGCGGGGACGAATCACGCGGGTAGATTGGGCTGGCAGCTCATAGAGATTCAATACCGTAGTGCCATACGCCGCTGCCAATCGGTAAATCGTCGCCACAGACGGGTTGGCACGAGAGAGTTCAATGGCACTGAGAAAACCTGCAGAGATTTGAGCCTGGCGAGCGGCTTGGGTAACGGTTAGACCTCTCTTCTTGCGAAGGCGACGGAGTTTGTCACCCAAATCCGGAGTCGGCGTACCCTGGTACTTAGGCTGCGGCTTGTGCAGGTACGGCGCTAGAGCCTCCTTGATGCCCGGCACATTTAGCTTCCTCACGTCACGCAGGTACTTGATGCGCTTCAGAATATCGAGCAGCTCGGGAGTATAAAGGCGATAGCTTCCCGCGCTTCGTGCCGGAGTGACAAGGCCGACGTTTTCCCAAAGTCGTAACGTGGATGGACTAATTCCCAGAATACGGGCGGTCTGCCCGACCGTCAGGAAGCGCACATTGCGGATCCTAGCCTTACGCTTTGATTTCGTTGGTTTCGACCGTGGCAAGCAAGCAATACTAACGTGAACTCCTGCTGAAAGTGAAATCGGCGGACACCCGACTCATTTGTTAAGATCGAGGACAAAGAAATGCACTCTGGTAGCACACATGAGATCGATTCGCCGCCCGTTAGGGATGCGGACGTTAAGCGTTCTAACGGGGCACGATCACTCCTATCCGCTCGAAGATATTCCGAAAACGTGGAAGGTGGAGTTCGTCATCGCCCACAGAACCATGGATAGCTTTGCCGAATTGTTTAAGACGTGGGATTTAAGCCTTAAATCGGAAGCGCCGGTCGGACGAACTTCTCACCTCGAGATTGGTTTCGTCCGCGGGATGGGGATGAATGACGGCCATTGATCTCTCCGCCGACCTTGGACTGGTGGCTGTCTTCCTGGCCACCGTAAACATTTGTTTGGGTTTGCTCATCGCGGCTCGCTATAGTCCTTGGCGTCGTTGGCCTCATCGTCGATTCAATATCTTCAGGGTCCACAACTCGACTGCTTATGTGCTCGTGGCTTCGATCGTGCTGCATCCCATAGTTCTGCTGTTCTCGGCAGAGACCCACTGGCGCCTTATGGATGTTGTTCTTCCGGTACGATCTCCGGTTCAACCTCTGGAAAACACAGTCGGCGCCGTAAGCATGTACCTCGTCCTGATAGTTGTCCTCACCTCATACTTTCGGCTTCAACTCGGGCGCCACCGCTGGAAACTTTTCCATTACTTAACGTACGCAGCGGGTACTTGCGTTTTCATTCACGGAATTCTCGTCGACCCGAAGTTGAAAGGAAATCCCACCAATCCGTTCGATGGGGAGAAGGTGTTTGTTGAATCGTGCCTTCTCATTGTCGTTCTGACAGCCACCTGGGCCTGGCGCTCCCGGTTTAACAAGGACCGCCATGAACGGATTTTCAAAACGGGCCGCTATCGCGCGTTGCCGGACACCAACGCCGGTGAGGGATGTTAGGGTGGGCCACGGCAGCGACTTGATGAAAGGAAAAGGAAAGAGACATGGTCGAACGACGTGAATAGGGCTCCACTACAATTTCGGGGGACCTTCGCTTGCCGCTAGTCCCTGGTTCCCGCCAGCAAAATTCCCAAGCATCAGGTCCACATTGCCGCTCTCTAAAATCACGCTTGCCTATGCCTGGACCTCCTTTCTGTCGCCAGGCACAGCTTGCCCGGATTTGGGATCCCCTCAGACGCACAATCCAGGCACAAATTGTTGTTCTGCCGCCGCCCGGCATACGCGAAAAATCGAGGAACGTCCGCTAACTAAGTGCTCTGCCGCGGAGGTAGTGTGGAGCGAATATTCAGCCGATTTATCGCACTTATTTGAAGTTTTCATAGGACTTCCGTTTTGTTCTGTTCTATGCTCTGCCAAGTAGTCGTCCGAGTGGGGACAAACACTGCCATGAGGAAAAGCTTCGTTGTCATCCTTGCCTTTATCACAGTGGGCATAAATCTGGTGACCGCCCAAAGCAGTTCCGAACCGAAACTCCCACGAGAAAGGCTGAACTACTTCGCCGGAACCTGGAACATTGAGATACACATGAAAACAGGGGCTCTGAATTCCCGCACATATTTCACCATAGAACGCAACGAGTGGGTACCCGATCATTCTCTCTTGCTTTCGAGACCGGAAGGAGAAGCGGCTGTTTCCGCAGGTGGACTCGCGGTAATGGGGTACAACGTGGCAAAGAATATGTACTGGTACCACA
>JBPYDQ010000379.1:0-5663 GCA_051986135.1 Terriglobales bacterium
AACCGTCGGGCGATGGGGATACCCGTGCGGGCGGTTGCCGGCGACGCCGGCTACCTTCCACGAACGGTTGCATCTAATGTGTATGGCAGAGAAACTCAAGAAAAGCGATGAGCAATGGCGGCAACAACTGTCGCCTGAGCAGTACCAGATCACTCGGCAGGCGGGCACCGAGCCGGCATTTAGCGGTAAGTATTGGAAGACCAAGGCGCCTGGCACGTATGTGTGCGCTTGCTGTGGCCAACCTTTGTTCGACTCGGAGACCAAGTTTGATTCCGGCACGGGCTGGCCCAGTTTCTATCAGCCCGTCCGCCCTGAGAACGTGAGCGAGCACACCGATCACAGCCACGGCATGGTTCGCACCGAGGCGCGTTGCGCCCGCTGCGATGCCCACTTAGGACACGTGTTCGACGATGGGCCAGCGCCAACTGGATTGCGTTACTGTATGAACTCGGCGTCCCTGGAATTGACGGAGAAGAAATAATCTCTCGGGACTTCGCCAGATCATTTCCTTACCCGAGTATCGAACTGAATAGGAACCGTGTAACCGCCAAGAATGTGGGCCCAACCGCGGAAGCCGTGGGTGCGCTCGAGGTTCACCGCTGTCGGCTTGGTGCGGCAGCGATGCGGGGTCCGGATCAGGGCCACGGCAGGCCGAGCGAGTAGGTCCGATGGAAGGACTCTGTGGATCTCGACGGTGGTCCTATGCCTGTAACTTTTCCCCAACAGTGCCCGTCCGGATCGAGACACTCATCGTGCAGGCAAGATAGAACCCCAAGTCCAGATCATCGCTGCCTCTACGTTCCATGGAACGGTGCCACCGATCCTGCTTTCCACAAGTTTATACCTCAAAGCCGCGATGACTCGCCGTACGCTCCAACGAGATAAGCGCAAGGCCGATTGGAGTAGAATGCGACTTACTTGCCGTTAACCGCGGTGGAGGAACAACAAGCAGCTACTACCTCCCTAGTGTCGTAACATTTGGGGCTTGACGTTCCAAGAATTCATTTCGGCTGTTAGCCAGAGCGCAGTATTAGCATGTTGAGGTAGACATGCGTTTCGATAATATCGACACATTTCGGGAGCCGAGCGCGGAGGTTAGTTCCTCCTTCTCTTCCACCAGACTCCTCGGGAGAACCATGACCAGGACGAGGTCGACCAGGTTGAGGTCGAAAGGCAAACGGGCAAAACGTCACGTAACGATTCGCGAGGTTGCTAAGGCGGCAAGGGCTTCGGTTTCCACGGTTTCCGCTGCACTGAACAATTCGGACTACGTCAGCGCGGATATGCGAGGTCGAATTGAAGACGCGATCAAAGCGCTTCGCTATCGTCCCAATGACTTAGCCAGGGGACTTCGGCTCCAGCGGACCCATTCGATTGCCATAGTCGTGCCCGACCTTTCCAACAACTTCTACATCGAGCTGGTGCGGGGAGCAAAGGATTATTCCGCTTCGGCGAACTACACGGTAGTGATTGGAGATTCCAGGGATAGCTGGGAAGAGGAGCGTAATTATCTCGACTCATTTCATCGCCGGCGGGTCGATGGAATTGTGCGAATTCCTGCACTAAACTCGGCGTCGGGCAAAGCCAGATCGATTCTGGGAAACCTGCCGGTAGTTTACGCGGATCGCTATCCCATGGTGCGAGATTCCTACATTGGAAGAGTCGGAGTAGACAATGTGCGAGCGGCAGAAAGCGCCACGCGCTACCTGCTGAGCCTGGGGCACCGTCACATCGGCGTAATCACCGGTGATGCTTCGAGCGGAACTTCGGTCGATAGACTTAAGGGATTCACGGAAACGATTCGCAACGCGAAAATCCGGCCTGACCGTTCATTAATCCATACCGGACACAATGATATGGAAAGCGGCCATTTTCACGCCATGCAACTTCTGACGGGAGCCCAGCGTCCCACTGCAATATTCTGCACAAACAACATGATGGCGCTGGGTGCGCTGGCGGCCATACAAGAGATCGGCCTCGCTTGCCCGGAAGATATCAGCTTGCTCGGGTTCGACGATTTTTACTGGGCCACGCTCTTGCGGCCGAGACTCACGGTGGTACGGCAGCCGGCAAGAGAAATAGGAATGCTTGCCGCCAGAATCTTGATTGATCACATCGAAGGGCGGACAAGCGTGCCTTCACCGGCTCTGCTGGACACCCAGCTCATCGTTAGAGACTCGTGCTGCCCTCCGAAAAAGCCCTGAACACCTCGCTCAGCCCCGTCCCCCCCTACTCAACGGTCTCAGACAATCGCGGCGGAGCGTCGCTCTGTGCGAGCAAACGGCCACGTCTTGACCACTCTGGCTCGAAGCAAGTACGCAACCGACCCCAGCAAAAGCAAGACAATGGCAGTGCCCAGAAACTGGCGCTACTCGGGTGTAGTTGCGACGTATATCCACCCTAGCAGAGCAATGAGGGCCGGAATGGGATATAGCCACATGCTATAAGGACGATGAATTTTCTTGCGAAACATGCGGATGGCAAACACGGCAAGAATCTGAGGAATGAACTGGAAGACGATCTGGATGATCATTAGCGCTGATAGCAGCCGCTCCAAGGACAACCAGCAGAGCGGAATTGCCAGCGCATTGATGGCCAGGAGAGAAACGGTTGGAAAGTGGCCTTTGGAATGTACACGGCCGAAAACCTTGAAGAAATTCCCATCGGCGCCCGCCGCGTATAGGATGCGGGAATAGCCCAGGATCATAGTAAAAATCCCACCCAGGGTAGCGGCCAGAATGAGGCACGTCATCACCGCCGCGGCAGGCGGGCCGTGCAACCTTCTGATGAAATCGGATACGACCGCATGAGAAACGGCCGCCTCACGCCAGGGAATCGTGCCGATGATCACTACGCTCATCAAGAGATACAGGAATGCGACGATGAGGACCGAAAACACAATGGCCCGGGGAATATTCCGGGTAGGATTACTTACTTCTCCTCCAAGGTAGGTGATGTTGTTGTATCCGCCGTAGTTATACATTGCGATTAAGGTGGCGGCTGCCAAGCCGAAGAAAAAAGGCTTGGATAGATGAAAGGCGCCGGGAGGAAAGTCGAAGGCCATTTTTGCGTTCATGTGAATCAGGCCAGAACCGATTACCCAAAACATCGCAGCAAGCACCACACCGAGCATTACGACTGACATACGGCCCACTGTCTTGATTGGTCGGTATAACAGGAAGGTAATCAGCACGCAGGCTGCAGCCGCGAGGCTACCTACCCCAGCATGGTTTAAGTTCGGAAGGAAATAGTGCGTATACTCCGCGAAACCGACACAGGCTGCCGAAATGGCGAGGGGAGCAACAAAAATCGTCTCCCACAGAAAGAGGAAAGAAAACAGAATGCCCCAGCTTTCGGGATTGAATGCCTCGCGGAAGTAGATGTACGCACCTCCGGCGCCGGGCATAGCCGCCCCAAGTTCTGCATAAACCATGCCATCACAAACGGAAAAGAGTGCGCCCAGAAACCAGCCGAGCACCGCCTGAGGCCCGCCCATAGCGGAAAGGATCACTCCGATAGTGATAAAAGGACCGATGCCAATCATCTCCAGCATGTTGACGGCGGTGGACTGAACCAGACCCATACTGCGAACGAGTTTTTGGGAAGGACCGGCGATTTCGGGCGGAAGCAGAGGTTTCCAGTTCTCAGACAAGTCAGGGATCCAGGAAAAAGTTGTTCAACAACGCGCCGGCACTATAACAGTGCCAGGGGGAAGGAGCAAGGATCAGAGAAATAGTGAAGACGTTTTGATAAATCGACCGAGGCTTCCGGGCGCATCGGTTGAGTTGCATTCACGCGACGCAGTTTGACGTACGCCGCCCGAGTACCCTTTCATATTCGGCAGGGGATTGTGTGACTCTGCTTCAAGGACGGGTTACTCTGAGCCTATGCACACAAACTCGCGATCATCCAAGAACTAGTTTCTGCAAGACAGCCGAATGGCACGAGCAGGTACTGTGAATTCAAATGAAGCGGCAGGATGGTTCTATGGCAAGGATGAAGATTTCAAAGACTCGTAGATTCTCGTGTCAGGCACACTGGTAAGAATGGCAAAATGTCTTGTCACTGTTGTGCGAAACGCTTGAGGGGTAGTCGCGGACGGATATGCTTAGCCTGTGCCAACAGCTTCTTCCTCGCGCTCCGAAGCTTTCGAGAGCGTTTTGGCGGAGGGATCGGCCTGTCCAAGTCAATGAGCTCCGGCCTAGCAGTTGGCCGGCAGGCGATCGTCGCTGCTTCGGTTTCCCTCACCCTGCCCTGAGCAAACGTGAAGCTCGTCGAGAACAGGTCAAGGCTACGGCGAAGTTTTGTGCAGACAGCAGCCATTGTTTTTCCGCTTGCAGCAAAGCTCGGTTACGATAGGTAGGAGGCACTCGAAAGGTAGCTAGTGTGACGATGGGGGGAGTGGCGTGGCAAGGAAACCGGCTAACAGTCGCGCTCTTGCTTTTTGGTTTCACTCCCACAATTGCCGCACAGAATCCGGCTTCCCGGGGGCAGCAATATTCTACCCCGCGGCGAACAGAGGCATCTGAGGCGTCCAAGTTGCTTGCCGACGCCCGAACGGCGGTGGAACAGGGCGAACCGGACCGGGCGATTCGAATACTTTCAGATTATCTCCGAACTCATCCCCACCATACTTCGGTGCGAGTTGCGCTCGGCCAAGCGTACGTTATTGCAGGACAGAACTCGGAGGCCCAGGCCGAGTACCAGAAAGTTCTAGAGGACGCCCCAGGCAACGTTACGGCCGTCGCGTCGCTCGGCGACATTTATTTCGCACAGGGCGAACTTGATAAGGCCGAGGCGATGCTGGGCCGGGCGACAAAGCTCGACGGCACAAATCCTCAACTTCGCATCGAGTGGGCGCTCGTGCTCGCGCGTCTCCACAAGTATCAGGCGGCCGAGAGCGCTCTGTCTCACGTAACTCCACCGACTGCTCCCCAACAGCGAGTTGGGTTTTATCGACTCGAGGCCTCCGTCGCTTCGGGCTTGGGACATAACCTGACAGCGGCGTCGGAAATGGAGAAGGCTCTAGCCCTCGAGCCGCAGGATGCCGGTCTCATCATGGCAACGGCTGCGGCAGAATTGCAATCAGGGAAGTGGGATCGTGCTGCCGGATTAGCAGAGCCCCTCTACTCCCGAACCCGTGATCCACAAGCCGGCGCGCTTCTTCTGGAAGCGCAACTGGGAATGCATGAGGATTTCCATAAGACCTTCGATTCCTTGCACGCCGTCGAATTGCAACCCGCCGAAGAGTTGGCGCTTCGCCAACGCCTGGCAGAGATCCTGATCACACACGGTGAGTACTCCTCATCGATCGAAGAGCTGGTAAGGGCAGTCGAGCTCGACCCCAATCGAGGTGATCTGACATTTAACCTGGCTCTCGCCGAGTTCAAGGCAGGGCGTTTGGATGATGCGCTCGACAGTGCAGAAGGGTCGAGAGCTCTCCACGATACCGCCGACTTGGAAGATCTGCTCGGCGACATTCAGGAGGCACGTGGCGACAATCTGGCCGCTGTGCGGAGCTATCAGGCGGCAGTTGCTCTCGCACCGAACGACGAGAACTATCGCTTGTCACTGGCGGTGGAATTCATCCGCCACAACAACTTTGACGCCGCTCGTGTGGTGCTTAAGCAGGCCGAGGAGTTGTGGCCGAACTCCTGGCGCGT
>JBPYDQ010000380.1:0-4606 GCA_051986135.1 Terriglobales bacterium
CGAAACGGCCGATTTGCGGAAGAGCAAAGAGCAGGCGACGGGGGGTGCAGGGTGAATTGAAGCTTTCCATTTTCTCGATTCTCGTCTTCCGCTATAATCTATGCCACTGACGGGCCGCCCCCGGATGGATCCTGGTCATCGCTCCCTGGCCAAGAACAGGTTCTAGGTACCTCGCGCTAGTAGGGGAGCCAAGAATACAAAAGCTCGATTGAGCCCAAACGCTGGGCCCACCGGACCGTGTGCCGCTCGCGCAGTCCAGAGAAAACAAAAAGCGAGTTATCGTTTTAATGAGAATCACGAGAAGAGTACTCTGGCTAATTGAATTGGCGGCCGTGTGGCTTTCCGCCAGCCCGGCACGGGCACAATCGATTCTTGACCTGTCAAACGGCGCTCCGGACGTGCTCTATGCGCGTTCGAGCGTTCTTGATGCCGTCGATCATACGTGGCGTCCGTTGAGTGCGCCGCCGACAGCTCCAAAGACAGCCCCGTTTGAGTTTCCGAAAAGCCTAGGCGTCTACGAAAGCGAGAGAGCGCCGACGAATTCGCTCGGAAGCGGATCCGTGCAGCCGGTGGAGCAGCCTCCTTCGGATCGAAATGTTCACTGGAAACCGATGCTGATGGAATCCCTGTTGTACACCGGGATCATGCATTCCTTTGACATCGTCACGGAAGCCGGTACGCGCGACACGCTAAACGGGCACTGGTTCCAGCATTACATGCAGTCGGTGAGCGAGTTGCGCGGATGGAGCGACAGCGACCATTTCATGGCGCCGTATGCGGGGCATCCGATCGAGGGCTCGGTGTTCGGGTTCATCTTCCGGCAAAACGATCCGCGCTACTACAATGTGCAATGGGGGGACGGGCGGGACTACTTCATCAGCATACTGCGCTCGATGGCGTACAGTGCCGTCTGGCATACACAGTGGAAAATCGGTCCGGTCAGCGAAGCCTCGATTGGCAACGTGATGTTGCACGCTTCTCCGGGATTTATCACCTTGACGGATACCCCAACGCTCGGTGCATTGACGATGATGGCGGAGGACGCGGCGGACCGCTACGTGATCATGGGACTGGAGAACCGCACCGACAACCGGGCAGTGCTTATCCTGACGAGGTGCTTTTTGAACCCTGGGCGTTCTTTCGCAAATCTGATGGCCTTTCGCCCTCCATGGACACGAGACACACGCCTGGGGTTGTTTGGGCAAAGCTACGAGATCCGGGAGGCGTTGTTGAATGATTACAAAGAGGGCGGGCCGAAGCCCTTCGAGTTTGTGAAACGGTCGTCGTTGGACTACGGGGTAGAGTTTAAACACACTTACCCAAAGGCAGCGCCGATCGAGCTGGCGGCCTTTCCCGTATATGAAAGCTTCCTCGGTGGCGGGAGTTGCATAGGCGGCGGAGGGTCTGGAGCGACGCGGCTGAGCCCGACGTGGCAGCTTGTCGCCGAGGTGGATGGCTGCCTGGTGATGCACATGCCGAACTACCAGCAGAGCGGCGATTCGCTGTTTTACGGTGCAGGGCCGAGATGGACCCCTCGGGCTTCGAAGCACTTTTCGCCTTACGCCGAAGTATTGTTTGGGGGCCGGCGAGTCACGCACGAAATCGATAATCTGGCTCTGCGGCAGCAGCTGATGAAGGAGTGGAATGACGGGAACGGGACGCTGTCGCACTATCCGAAGCGCAGCGACTGGTCGTTCGAGACGTCGAACAACGGGCCATGCCTCCAGGCGGGAGGGGGACTGGACGTAGTCGTGACGAGACCGTTTGCGTGGCGGCTGATCAACGTAAAGTACACGCACACGTGGGTGTCGGATGTCGACATGATCCATCCTCAGGACAGCATTAAGATAACGACGGAAGCCGTGCTGCGTATCGGCACCTGGTAGGATTCCCATTAAATCTGAGGGGCGAGGAAGCCGGCCACATGAAGTGCGCCTGTGCGGGCCGGCGGCCGCGTGTCTCTGGCTTGAGCGGCGGCGAAAATGAAGTAGTGCGCCGGACTCAAGGGCATTTGTGCAACTATATGGCAGGTCGCAGCAGCGAGGGGGCCAATTGACCAAGCGAGTGTGGCGCATGTTGGGGCGCGTGTATCCGCGATGCAGCATGATTTCGCAAGCGATTGCATTTAACGTCTTCCTGGCGTTTTTCCCCACACTATTGCTGGTGGTTGGAGTGGCCTCAAGCTGGATCGGGAGCAAGACGGCGCTGCTGGAAACGATCCGGAATTTCATCCACTTCCTGCCACCGGGAAGCCAGGGAATTGTGGGGGACTTCCTGGCGCGCGGAGGGCCTGACGCGTGGAAATTTGCTTTGGTCGGCTGGACCGGGACGCTGTTCGGGGGATCGCAAGTAATGAAGCTGCTGATGGAAGGCATTCACCTTATTTACGGAGACGAGGAGCGAATCGGCTTCTGGCACCGACAGTTCCGAGGTTTGTTGCTGCTGCTGATCACGATGGCGCCGATTCTGGTGGCGGGAATCCTGGGAGTGTTTGGGAGACCTTTGCGGCATTGGCTGACGGGCGAGCTGTGGAAGAATGCTCCCGTGCATGTAATGTGGCTGATATTTTTTCCGTTGGCCGCGATGGTGCTGGCGATGTTGGCATTAACGGTGATTTACTGGGTCGCGCGGCCACGCGAAAAACATCTGCGAAAGGTGCTGCCAGGAGCGGCTGTGGCGACGCTGTTGTGGTGGCTGGCGAATGCGGTGTTCGGGCTGTATGTGCGGCGGGTGCCCTACAACCTGGTGTACGGAGGTTTGGCCGCCGTGATCGGTCTATTGATCTGGATGCAGATTTCGGCGGTGATCGTGTTTTTCGGGGCGGCGTGGAACGCAGAACAGGCAGTGAGCGAGGGAAGGTGAAAGCCGAGGCTGCAGATGAAAACTGTGCAAGTGGAGTGCTATTCGGGGTATCAGGCGAACGAGAGGCCGGTGCGCCTGAAGCTTGGCGAGGAGACACTCGAAGTTGTCGAGGTAGAGGACCAGTGGTATTCGCCGGGCGAGACCTACTTCCGCGTGCGAGTCATGAACGGCGACCGATATGTGTTGAAGCATATTGAGGCGCAGGACACCTGGAGCCTCGAGGGGTTTCGAAGCGGAGCAAACTGAGTTCGAACCCAGGAAAGGGGCGAAAGAGGCGCCGCTCGTTGACACACAAAAAACTGGGAGGTATGGTCGAGGGGTCCCACCCGCGCTGTGACGACCTTGGAAGCTCACCGGTGCGTCAGGGCAACAGGTCCAAAAAAACGGGGGCAAGGGAAGGGATGAGGCGGGGTCAGGTTTACCGAGAAGCGCAAGGCGGCTACCGCTGTTGGTTCAGTCTTATTGTGACCCTGCTCGTCTGGGTCGCGTGTGCGAGCGGGCAAGAGGCAGGAAGCAGCGCGACACCTCAAGACCAGAAGGCCAACCAGACAACCCCGGAGCAGGCGGCAAAAACAAACCCTGATGCAAAAACGGAAGTCTCGACGAAGGACACCAATACCACATTCAAGCTGCGTGTAAACCTTGTGCAGGTCCGCGTAGTGGTGCGCGATGAGAACGGCAAGCCGGTCGAGAATCTGAAGCGCGACGACTTCCAGGTCTACGACCAAGGAAAGCCGCAGGTGATCAGCACGTTTGACATCGAAACACCGGAGTCGCGGAGGGAAAAGGCAGAAGCGGCGGCCAAGACGCAGGGCGGCGAAGTCAGCGAGCACGCAAACGCGCTGGTGGCAATGCCGCAACGCTTTGTGGCGCTGGTTTTTGACGACGTACACCTGAGCAACTCCGACGTTGCCTTCGTGCGCGTGAACGCCAAGGCCCTGATCGACAGCCTGGCGCCGACCGACCGCATGGGCATTTACTCGACTTCAGGAGAGGTGACGCAGGAATTTACCAGCGACAAGGAGGCACTGGAGCGAAAGATGATGGCCCTTACCGAGCGGGCCATGATGGGCAAGGTCAACAGCGTCACGAATTGCCCGGACGTGACCCATTACATGGCGGACCTGGCCATCAACAAGAATGATTCCCAGGTCATCGGCGTGGTCACCCAAGAAGTGCTGAATTGCCAATTTCAGAATGATAGCAGAATGCTCTCCGCCGCACGGGCCATGGCCCAATCCGCGCTGACGCAAGAGCTCACGGCCGGAGACACGGACAACGAATATGGCTACCGGCACCTCGAAGACGTGTTACGGCGGCTGGGAGGAATGCCGGGAGAACGCATCCTGGTGCTTGTATCCCCAGGATTTTTGTTGACGACACAGCACCTGGACGAGATGGGGATCATCGACCGCGCGACACGGGCCGGCATTGTAATCAATACGATTGATGCGCGCGGGCTCTACACCCCGGAAATCGGCGGCGACATCACCAAGCCGCAGACGGACACCGTGACGACGTCGGGTTACAAGAATAACTTCCGGTCAGCCGAGCAGTTTGAATCGCAGGTTGTGCTCGACGATTTCGCTGCGGGAACCGGGGGAACGTTCTTTCACAATTCGAATGATTTGAAGGGCGGCTTGTTAAGGGCCGGGGCGGCGCCGGAAGTGTCCTATATGCTGGGGTTCTCGCCGCAGAACCAAAAGATGGACGGAACCTACCATGTTTTGAAGGTGAAGCTAAC
>JBPYDQ010000381.1:0-3344 GCA_051986135.1 Terriglobales bacterium
CCACTACTGGCGGCTTTCGTAACCAGATTAGATGATCCGGTTAAGCAGTTTGCAGGGTACGTGAGCCAGGCGGCCGGTGGGGCGGCAGCCAACGCTGACGATAGGTCAGCGATACACTGGTTGCAGACAGCCTATGAGTTGGAAGTTCAGAACGGTTTCTCCTACCAGACACCATCTGGGTTCAAGTTGACCAAAGATAGATCGAGTGGCCAGGACATCAAGTATCCTCGTGACGTTTTTCGCGATAAATCCGGTACCTGTGTCGATCTGGCCATCACCTACGCAGCTCTGGCCGAGGCTGTAGGTCTCAAAGCCAACTTGATGCTGGTAGAAGGGCACGCCTTTCCGGTGATTTTTCTCCCCAGTGGGCAACCCTTTCCGGTGGAGGCGACCGGCATCGGTGGGGTGGGCCATAGCATGAGTTTCCAACAAGCCGTCGAGTATGGCGACAAGGAGTTTCGCAAATACCTGGAGGGCGGGATCTTTTATTTCGTTAAGGTCGATGAAGAACTGAATAGTGCGGGGGTACGCAATCCCGAGCTCACTCAAGTGGGCAACGATTTTCTAGAAAAGTGCGGCATCAAACGACAGCTGGGCGTGGCCGGCGAAACAACGTTCGCGCGTTCTGGAGGGTCCAACGCGAATGTCATCGCAGGCCAGGCCAGCGATACAGGCAGATCCTACCTCGTGATCCACGATCACAGCCTTGGGAATTTGGCCGCTTTCTGTGTCGGAGTCCTCTACGTAACGGATGACGCCGTAATCTTCAGAAGCGGCAAGTCTACGGATGGGCGCTTAGATCACTTTGAAATAAAGAAGTCTGACATCAAGGAGGCCCGCAAGAACCGCATGCCACTGGGGCAGCAAGGCGCGTATTACGAGGGATTTCACATTCGTTTGCAAAATGGGGTGAACTTTAATTTTGCGCGCATGGATCAGAATGGGCGAGCACTGAGTTCGGACGACGTGCTGATGGACCTGATGCGCTAGAGCTCGTTCTCGCAGCTGAATGAAGAGAAAGGTTATGTGCGCCGTCGTGACACGCATTCGTGTTGCCTTGCTAGCGAAATGAGTCCGATTCCCGGCTTGATTTAGAGAAATGAGAAGCCCGTAAGTTGCTGATTTTAGTTCCGATCAATGTTGTGGCGACCCACCGCCGCTCCTTACTGGTCCGTCGGCGGAGCTCATTCGCTGGATCGGTGGTGATCACGATTTCATCCCATGCTGGGCACGCCGCCCAGTAGCACCCCTACCAGCGAACGGAGTTCACGTTCCCCCTCCGTTGCTATCGAAAACAACCTCACTGAACGCGCCGACTCTGCCCGGTTCGGAGAATCCACTCTCAGGTTCCGCCACAAATTCTGCACAGTCGTTTCTAGGAAACTGCGGTCGGTGCTGCTGTCCACCAGAAAGACGACCCGATTCAGGTCGATTCCGTCCAGTAACCGGCCCAATTCATAGATGCACCCTCGATTGTTAGGCGAGAAGCTCCGCAGGTCCATCAGTACAACATTGCTCGATGCGGCCAAGCGCTCCATCGTCATCTGCCAAGTATCGTTGTGGCAGAAAAATTCGGCGATGCGGTACCGTCCATCGGGGTCCGGAACCTTATCCACCGCCGAAATGCGACGTTCAACATCTTTCGCATCGCTGATGAACTGTCGGCCCACTCGTCCGCGTATAAAGTCAAGAAATTCGTGCGGCTCAACGGTAGTGGTGACAAGATCAGGGCCCGCGATCATCAGGATGCTGCCGACGTACTGCCAATGTTTGCGCAGCGTGGCGAAAAGCTTCTCGCTTCGTCTCCCCAGCGCGAACACCCGCAATAGGAGCAGTGTCTCCGAGTCGCTATGCCTGCCATTCATCACCGCCAGCCTGAATCCGAAAACCGATACTAGCTTGTAGCCCGCGAAAGCAACGACCCCGGTCAGGATCCACGGTGCCCGGTTGAACGCCAGGTCAATGGACTGCACCACCCCGAAAATGAGCCACAGAGCGTCGATTAATAGTGATTGGTCACTGAATTTTTTTTCGCCGTAGCGTCGTCCCAGCAGTTTCAGCAACGGCCATCCCAACAGCAGCCCGAAACCCAGCACGCCCACCACGATCATGGCTACAAAGACACCCGTCGCGCTCAGTCCGATCGCGTATCCGGCATGCGATAACGCCCGCAAGAAGGACTCGCTCCTTTCGGCCACCGATAAGACAACTTGCGAGCCCACCGAAATCGAAATCAGGAACGCCAGTACCAGCGGACCTACCGCTCGGACCGGCCTATACAGGAATGCCATGATTAAGGCAGTCGGCGGACCATTCGTAAGGATCCAGTACAGCATCAACTTCGGGGGGCCAATGCCGGGATTCCGAAACACTGCGATCCCGACAACTAGCAGCAGGACACCGAAGTAGGCGGCCAACACTTGCACTCGCCTGATCCAGTCGTAGGCCGCGACCAGCATTGCCGCAGGAACGACAGGCCAGAGAAACGTCCAGAACAGCAACGCAAGTTTTACTAAGACCACCGACTGTGTGCGGTCTGACAGCAGCAGTCCCCCCGTCATTATCGCGGCGTAGCACGCTCCCGCCGCCGCATAGACCGCCGCCGTTCGCCAACGGGCAAATGAGGCAGTTTGCAAAATCGGCTTCATCTTATCGAAGCGGATTCCGGAATCGCCGGGCAGCGCTTTCACCTCTAATGCTGCACCCGGTGCACTTCTCGGTGCCGGGTCACCGGAGGCAACCATACTCCCGCCTGTCGTCATTCCCCGTCGCACCGCCCTCTTGTAAATGCGTAGCAGGATCAATGACACTGGAATGGCGAGCAGCGAAGCGACAATCACCACGAAGGGAAGCATACCGGTCAACATCACCGTGATTGACATAGTTTCCTCTCGGCCCGGACTGCAGCCATGGCTGCAAACCAAGTTAACGATGTCCGGCATGCCTGCCCAGAAATACTTGATCGGCTTCGTCGTGATCCGATGCTACAGTCACGACCATCTGTAGTTCGGCCTCCGCCACCTCGCGAAGCCCTTCAAGCTGCCGCAGGATAGAGGCCACCGTGGGATCCTGCCGCAGGCTGCGAGACATTCTCGGCCCATTGGGCGTGAACACAATGGTATACTTTCCGCAAATCCAAGAAAGATTCCAATCGAGCAGACGGTACGACTAGTTCTGTGACTGATTGGCGTAACCTTGCCATGAAGCTGAGGACGTTAGCATATGCGTCGCTTCTTCTATTTTTAGCTGCTCTAGCTACTCGGCTTTTCGCCGCCGAAAATTATCCTGTCAAGGTCGAGCGCGGCGTCTCCGTCAAGATGCGCGATGGTGTCATCCTTCGCGGC
>JBPYDQ010000382.1:0-2603 GCA_051986135.1 Terriglobales bacterium
CCGTTTGATCGATTGACCTGCTCACGGCAGTAGGCGGGACGTCCGCGGGAATCGCCTGGCTCCGACTATCGCGTCTGCTTGCCGAATCGACGACCTGGATTTTTGATTGAGATCAAATCGGATGGAAACTTGCGAGTCTAGCATAGCGGCTAGGAGGCTCGCGATGAGGAGAGTTCTATGGCCACTAACCTCGTATCGCTCACGATGGAGTTCCTAACACCCGATATGGTCGAGCGCATTGCTACCGCGCTGTCTCTAGACCGCAATAAAGTTCAGTCTGCCATCAGCGGGACCGTGCCAGCGTTACTGGCGGCATTCAGCGATACCGCCATGCAACCGGATGGCGCGCAAAAGCTTGCCGACGCCGCAGTGCAGCAGGCCCGCGTGCTTGGGAGCTTTTCCAGCGTGCTGGCCGCCGGAGGGCAGTCCTCGCTCTTTGAGAATGGATCGCAGATGCTCGCGTCGTCAGTCAGCAATCAAAACCAAAACGCTATTACTGTGGCGATTTCTGAATTTACGGGACTGGAAGAGGGCGCAAGTGGTTCGGTGCTTGGGATACTGGCCCCGATTGTGATGGGAACCATCGCGTGGCATCAAGGGAAAGCGCGCCTCAATGCCAACGATATTGCTAACTTTCTCGCGAGCCAAAAGGACAATATCATAGCTGCGTTACCCTTTGGTTTTGGCAAGCTGCTCAGCGGAACCAACTTGCTGAACTCCCTTAACAATGAGGAAGAGCGGCTGACCGAGGACGAGATTGCACGGCGGAAGCTCGGACCGCGCGGTGTGCCTAATGAGCCAGACACTGCGACAATGACTTCGCAGGCCAAGAAGAATCTGCCGAAGTCCGGCACATTCGACGGTAGCACGGCGTAAGTGACCGCTTGGCTGTCGTGGTGTGCCATCGACTCTCAGCAAAGGCAGTACCCTGTCCAAGGTGCCCTATATTTCTGCAAAGCCAACGGCTGTTAGTGTGAGCGTGTCGGGTGGGTGTAAGTCGTGCGACAGGTCCGCCGTCGTACCCGTGACGCCCAAATCTCTGGGAGTGACCTCTAGCCATCCATTATCCTCCGCGTACAGAACACCAGCAGTATAGTCAGCTTCGCTTCCGTAATTTTCAAGGAATTGAGTTTTTAAATAGCTGATTTTGAGAGGATCTCCGGCTATGCAGTTTTGGGATTTGAAGATGCTTAAGATGGTTCTGGCTGATTGCTCCAGTGTTGGTGACGCAGTCATTGTTAGGATCCCCGTTGTTAGAAATTTGCCACACGGCTGTGCCTTTTTTATAGGCACTTCCGACGGAACGAGGCTTTGATCTGGCGCAAATCAGTTCCCCCTCCCTACCCAGTATTTCGAGATGATGGGCTTGCACGGCCTGTATGCGGACGGCTGGATGCTCAGCGCGGTGCCGCGGCGTCCGCCCTAGCAACTGCTGGGCAAAGCCACTGAGGGTCCCGCCAGCGCCTAGAAGTTCGAGCTGTATGACGTGCGCCATGACTGGGACGCAATACACTGATCTCGCTTCGGCGCATCCCGATCCCGCCACGGTGGACCGCTGGCGCGGCGTTTTCGTCGATCCGGAGAAACACTTCGAGGGAGGGCAGATACCAATCCGGACTGTTCTGACGTATCGATACGAATTGAATTAAGGCCCTAAGAACGCTCAAGGTCGGAGCGCGTATCGGAAAAATTGCTCCGACGGCTGCTGATTGATCCGCTGCCAATCTGATGACCTGCGATCCCTACCGGGAGGAGGCCTCGATGACGGAGCTACTGATTGCGATTGGTCTAATCGCCGGAGTTGTCGCCGCTCACGAGATTGGCTTTTGGCTGGGTTCACTGACCCACTCAGCTGATGAACCCTTCGATCGACAAGTAGGCTTGGTTCGGACATCCACGGCCGCTCTGGTTGCGTTTTTGATCGGCTTTGCATTTTCGGGGGCAGCATCGCGCTTCATCGATCGGCAAGATATCATTGTCAAGGAAGCGAACGCACTTAGTACTGCCTACTTGAGAGCCGATACCATCGCCGAACCGCAACGCAGCGAACTGAAGGCTGCACTTAAAGAGTACACCGCCGACCGAGTCAAACTGCTAAGTCGCGGAGGGCGCGACCAAATTGAGCCTCTGCTCGCTAAGGTAAGTGGCTTGCACGAACGAATGTGGCGGTCGGCGATCAATGCCACGCAGAACGACGCGCGATTGATGGCCGTAGTTCTGCCGCCAATCAACGAAGTCATTGATCTAAATACGACGCATCTCGCTATGGCGAGAAGACATCTGCCCGTTCCAATCATGGCGGTGCTTTTTGCGACCGCGGCAATCGGTGTTGGCATGATAGGCTTCGGGAATGGTCGGGTCGGCCGCCGATTTTCTGTGCTCGACGCCGTTTATGGACTCGTTCTTGCGGCCGCTTTGTGGATGATTATTGACCTGGACTATCCGGGGTTCGGCATCATCAGGGTGGGCAATCTCCCTGTCGTGGAAACCTTGGCTACAATGAATTGAGTATGTTTGGCGGGAAGCGGGCATTCTGTAACGATCTGTTCTGTTCCATGAACCTCGACATTCGCAGCTTTACTCGGTCTTTTTGAAGCACCCCC
>JBPYDQ010000383.1:0-6639 GCA_051986135.1 Terriglobales bacterium
GTCCTGAGGATCGTGTACACACACCACAGGATGAGCAGCACCACCATCACGGTGGTGATAATCATGATCTGAACGGCCTTTTCGCTTGACTCGTGGATGCCCTGGATGTTCTTACGCCAGAAATAGACGACTACGACAACGGCGAAGACGGCCGCGAACCCGTTCTCCGGAAAATGTGTCAAAGGCCGGCCCAGATAGCGCGCCAGGTCCTCGACCAAGCCAGCGAGATATTGTCCTGCGGAAACTGCGCTGATGGGACCGGTGAGCACGTAGTCGAACAGGAGGGCCGATACGGAAAATTTGGCGAGGCCGCCGCCCATCGCTTCCTTAACCACTTTGTACACGCCGCCCCGAACGAACATGCTGCTCGATTCGATATAGAGCGCTCGAACCGCATAGCTGAACAGCATGACCGCGAGGATGAACCAGGGTGCGCTCTTGCCGATGACTTGCTCGGCGTCACCGCCGGCGTAGTAAGCCGACGACGCAAGGTCGGAAAGAACGATGGCGGAGGCGCGCCAGAAGGAGATAAAAGACAGCATGACCGTCGTCGCGACGAACACGCGTACCGCAGGCCGCCTGGTTTCGGTCGAAGTGCTCATGCACTCGGAAGGGCGTGGACAGAGCTCACGCACAAACTATTTGAAGATAGCATAGCGAGGAGCCCGGGGGCATTGCTAGAAAACGGGGACGGCGAGCGACTCTCATTTCACTCCCGGGGTGCCAGGTGCGTGCGGGTGATGCGATCATGCCAACAAAGCCCGTCTTCATCGAGCAGGCACCATGCGAAACCCAAGCCGAGAGAGACTCCTGACAGAATGAAAGCGACGACACGCCAACGCCGCGTCGAGCGGGGGACGGCTGAGCCATCAAAACGGCTCAGCTGAAGCCTCGCCAAGCGAATGCCGGGAGTCGCTCCGGAATACGTGAGAAAAAGGTACTGAAATGCCGCCCACAGCGTAATTGCGACCGTGGCAGCGGACGCCAGCAAGTGCGAGAGCGGGGGGGTAGTTTGGGCTAGCATCAGAAAAATGTAGGCGAACATTACGCCTGCCGCCGCCACGAAGATCAAATCGATCAAGGCCGCCAATGCACGCCGCCCAACGGAGGCAGAACGCAGCGGCACCTCAAATCCAGGTCGCGCCTCGGAATCCTCCCTCTCTGCCGATGTCTCCAGAACAATGCCACCCAGAGCGGGAGCGGGAAGCTCCACTTCAGGCGCATCGAGGATGCGGGGGTACTCACAGACTGGCTCGGCCAGCTGATCCGGGGAAGGCTCTATGGGAGCAAAGAAGCGAGGGAACTCGATGACACGAGCATTGGGGAGGCCGCTTGTGCGGGGGTTTTCCTCGCTCTGGGGTGAGCGCAGTTGTTCCGAGGGATTTTCGGCGGGCATTTGCGCGGCTTGCTCAATTGCCAGCGCTGATCGAATATCGGCCCGGCGCGTGCCCCGATCGCTCTGAGAGATAGGAGGCTCGAAGTTCAGCGCCAGCGATGGATATTTCGGTGGACGCGGCGTTCGTCGGGCACGATAGCTACTCAAGCGTGCGGCTACTTCCTCCTTCCAGTCGGCGGGTTCGCCCTCTCGGGACGAGCCAGGTTCGCCAGGCGGTAAACGATGCTTCTCGTCGCCTTCGCCAGGCGGTAAACCATGCTTCTCGTCGCCTTCGCCGGGCGGTAAACCATGCTTCTCGTCGCCTTCGCCGGTTGGGGAGGCTTCTACTTTGCCCATAGCTCTCTCCGGTTCCGTTACTCGGGACTGAATTCGGCCCGCTGCCCTTAGTCCAGGCCCGCCACGCCTTCGAGGCCGCTTCGAGACCTTAGCTTCCGTTCCCGGAGGCGAGCGCACCAGAGCGGGAGCGTCGTCGAAAATAGCCGCTGCCGGGCGGTCTGGAACGAAGCGGGCGGAAGACGCTCCGGAGTCTTCCAGGCTGGCCGAGAACTGGTCCTCCGTCGCCTCATACGGTTCGGGATCGATGAACATGGCGGATAATGCTTGGGAATTGTCGCTATCCACCTCGAATCGCGGGTGGGGCGGCCTACTGTTTGCGGCGCACACGCCGCCGAGGCAATGGCAGACTTCGCCACAGAGCGGACAAGCCATCGCGAATCCATCGCGGAGAATCGAGCCAGAGCAAAAGCGGAGCAACCATCGACGAGGAGAGCGGTTCCAACTTTGCGTTGCTTACATTTGCCGTGCTAAGTTCAATGAGTTGAATTAACTCTGTAACGGGCGCGCTCGTCGGTTTCAATGATCTTCCGCAAACGAATCTTTATCACGACGGCGCTGGTTTGTCATCTGCTAGTCCTGCCCCGCTTAGTAACCGCGCAGTTGCTCTGTCCGCCGCCCTCGTCGGCCGCCCTGCGCGGGGATACGGCGGATGTTTGCGCCATCGAGCAAGAGAAAGAGGGCAGCGTTTACAAGCTCCATTACCGGGGCAGAGTCGCCTTTCGCAGTTACTTGCTCTGGGCAGATGAAGCCACCTACAACTCCGATTCGGGCGAGCTCCTGGCGGAAGGACATGTTCTGCTCGAGGGCGGACTGAATGACGAATACGTTCAGGCCAGCCATGGCATATATAACGTCCAAACCGAGCACGGCCGTTTTTTCCATGTCATGGGAACGATCGGTGTAAAACAACACGGCGGACGCTATCTGCTGACCACATCCGACCCCTTTGCGTTTACCGGCAAAATCGTGGATAAAGTGGGTCCTGATCGCTACATTGTGCATCATGGCACCATTACCACCTGCGAAGTACCGGGAGAACGCAATGCCGACTTTGGAGGTGCCTCGCCCGGCGATGAGCGCGCCAGGAAATGGATAGGCCGTCCCAAGTGGCAGTTCAACACCCCGCATTCGGTGATCAATGTCGAGGGCAACGCGCATATTTACTGGACTACATTTCATGTTTTTGGCATCCCCATTCTGTTTTTTCCCTACGCCACGCATCCGGTACAGCGTCAACCGCGACAATCGGGTTTCCTGACCCCCATATTCGGGACCTCCAACATCAAGGGCACGATTCTGGGAGATGGGTTTTATTGGGCTATTAACCGCAGCATGGACGCGACTATCGGTGCCGAGATCTTCAGCCGGCGAGGCTGGGCCCAACGAGGGGAATTCCGCGTCAGGCCCACCCGCAATTCCTTCGCTTACCTAACCTATTTCGGAGTTCTCGATCGCGGAGATCCGAAAACCAAGCAGGACCAGGGCGGGGAGGAAATCCGTGCAGGGGGAGCGGACCAGTTTTCCGGCTTCCGAACCGTAGGCAGTATCGATTATCTGAGTTCGTTCCTATTTCGCATTATCTGGGCCCAGACCTTTACCAGCGTCTACTCGGAGGTAGTTTCCCAGGGTTTTCTTTCAAAGAACACGCGGGGATACTCGTATAACGTGTGGGCACAACACTATCAAGACTTTCTCAGCGCCCAGACCAACCAGGTGATCACCATTGACCACCTTCCCAGCTTGGAATTCTCCTCCGTAGACCGGGAGTTGGGGGATTCGGGATTTTATTGGAATGTAGATTCGGCGGTCGAAGGGCTTCACCGCAGCCAGCCGACGGCGGGAAACGACATGGTCTTCAGCAACGCGCCAACCGTCGGGAGATTGGACCTGAGGCCAAGCATATCGTGGCCCCTCGAGTACCATGGCTGGTTGCTGCGGCCCGAGCTCAGCGTGGAAGATACCATGTATTCGGCGGGGCAGTCGGTTTTGACCATAAGAACTGGTTCGGTGACCCGCCCGATGACCTTTACCCAGGCAGTCCATCAATTCGTCAATCGCAAAGCGGGGGAAGGTTCGGTAGAACTTCGTCCACCCACCCTGGAGCGGGTCTTCGACAAGCCTTTATTTGGCTCCAAGCTGAAACACGTGGTGGAACCAGACATCGTGTATCGCAAAGTTTCGGGAATAGACAACTTCGATCAAATTTTGCGTTTTGACTGGCGCGATGTCCTGAGCGACACCAACGAGGTGGAATACGGGATTACCCAGCGTCTTTTTGCCAAGAAAGTATCACCCTCTCCCCAAGATTGCGGGACAGCCGCAATAACCCCCACTACTGTCGCCTCCACTCCCCAGACCGTACCACCGTCTCCTTATTCGCAGGCTGGCGAAACCGAACCTGAGGCCGCAGTTTCGGACCGCTCGGGAAATCAGCCCTCCCAACAGCCAGCTCTGACCGCAACCACGGATTGTGTCCCCCCGCCGGCCCGTGAGGTGTTTTCTTGGGACCTGGCACAGAAATATTTCCTGGACCCTACCTTCGGAGGAGCGCTGGTTCCCGGTACACAGAACGTCTTTTCCACGACCGTAGATTTCAATGCCATCGCGTTTCTGACCAATCCCAGACATCTCTCGCCGCTGATTTCTCGAACTCGCCTCGACCCGGGTCTAGGAATTGACGTGGCTTGGGATGCGGACTACGACTTTACGTTTCGGCGGATCAACTATAACAGCGTGTTCTTGGGCTATCACATCGGTCAGTTTGCCTTTGGCGGTTCGGATACCTATCTGCAGGTTCCCGGCGTACTGAATGCTAACATTCCCGACGTCTTTCATCAGGCTCGCGGCACGGTGGTTTACGGGAGCTCCACCAAGCGAGGCTGGGGTGGGATAGCCACCATGGGTTTCGACATCCACTCGGGGTTTCTGCAGTATGTCGCGGTCCAATCCAGCTACAACTGGAATTGTTGTGGGATTACGGTAGATTATCGGCGATTCGTGTTGAGCGCGCTGCGCAACGAAAACCAATATCGTTTTACTTTCAACCTGGCGAATATAGGCTCCTTTGGGAATCTGACCCGCCGTTACCGAATGTACTAACATTGCGCAAGGGGCAGATTCACTGGCCGGATTGATAAAATAGCCTAATGTCCTCTGAACTGGACGAAAAGAACCGAGAGCTGGAGGCGGGCATTCGTTTGCTCGGGCGCACGCTGATCGCTTACTCCGGGGGTGTCGATTCCGCTTTTCTGGCTCACGTTTGCCATCGCGTGCTGGGAGCAAATGCGCTAGCCGTCATTGCCGATTCGGCTAGCCTGGCTCGCATACAGCTTGCCGACGCGGTTGCCTTTGCCCGAGAGCAAGGGTTCAGATGCGAGGTCATCGCAACCGGTGAACTGAACCGCCCCGATTACATTCGCAACGACAGTACTCGCTGCTTCCATTGCAAGGATGAACTGTTCACTGTCATGGAAGAGCTGCGCGAAGCGCGTGGCTTTGACTCGATCGCATACGGCGTAAATCGCGATGACCAGAGTGATTTTCGGCCAGGACACATCGCCGCCCGCAACCATCACGTTGTCGCGCCCCTCCTCGAGGCGGGGCTTACCAAGGCAGAGGTTCGTCAACTGGCTCGCGCCGCTGGGCTGCGCATTTGGGACAAGCCCGCTTCCCCATGCCTTTCCTCGCGCATCGAATATGGGCATCCCGTGACACGCCAGGCGCTTCAGACTGTGGAACGGGGCGAAGACGCGCTACGCGCCCTCGGTTTCCGCCAGTATCGGGTTCGACATCATGGCGAGATTGTGCGTATCGAAATCGCTCCGGAAGAACTGCCGCGCGCGTTAAACCCTGGGATGGCGGCGGAATTCACCCGCATCTTCAAAGAGCTGGGCTTTAAGTTTGTGACCTTGGACTTGGAGGGCTTTCGGACCGGGTCCATGAACTCGCTGTTGAGTCTCCGTGATCTGACCCAAAAACCAGCCGATAGGGTCCACGGGGCGATTGCCCGCCGGGGAAGGTAACGCGCCCCACACGGGCTGCAGACGGCTTGTGAGATAATCTATCTATTCCCCCAATGCTGAGGCCGTTTCTAGTGACGCTTTCTCGACGCGCAGGTATTATTTTTATCCTCATCTGCTTGGGCTGCTCGGCCCAATCGGTGCCTCCCGACCGGGCGACCCAGATCGAGCGACATATTCGCGCCTACTATAGTTTGCCGGCCGACGTCCAGGTCACCCTCGGACCATTGAAGCCCAGCGAATTTCCCAACTTCGATTCGCTCACGGTCACGCTGGACAATTCTGACCGCAAGCAGCAGGTTGATTTTCTTTTGTCCAAAGACGGGAAGCAGCTGATCCGCATTACCAAGCTGGACCTGAGCAAGGATCCCTATGCCGAAATAATGAACAAGATCGATACGTCTGGTCGGCCCACCCGGGGCAACAAGGACGCAAAGGTGGTGGCGGTCAACTATGACGATTTCGAGTGTCCTTACTGTTCCCGCATGCACCAGGCGTTGTTTCCGGAGATTTTCAAGGAGTACGGCGATAAGGTTCTTTTCATATATAAGGATTTTCCGCTCGCCGAAATCCATCCTTGGGCGATCCATGCTGCCGTAAACGCCAGCTGTCTGGCCGCGCAGAATAACGACGCATTCTGGGATTACGCCGACTACCTGCATGCCAATCGCAAAGAGGTGGATGCGGCACAAGGAGCCGATGGCCGCTCTCAAGTTCTGGACAAGCTGGCCATGGAGCAAGGGCAAAAACACAATCTCGATACGGTTAAGCTTCAGGCGTGCGTCAAGGCGCAGAAGGAGGACGCCGTACGGGCTTCCATGAAGGAAGCGGATGGCTTGGGGGTTTCGGCCACTCCGACGATGTTCGTCAACGGACAAAAACTCGATG
>JBPYDQ010000384.1:0-9029 GCA_051986135.1 Terriglobales bacterium
CCGGCGAGCAATCCCGAATACAGGCGGGAGTGACCCGTGTCGACTCGGTCGCCAACGGCAGCAGCCTGCCGCTGATTATTCGCTGCTATCCCCTTGAGGAGAGCTTGGGCGTGGACTTCAATCCACTGCGCCGAGCAAAGATCCTTACGAACGTTGATTTTGGCCAGGAGTTCTCGAAGTTTGTACCCGGGATTCGCACTTATCGAAACCGTCCCTCAATCGGCTCATTTGCCAGTCATGGCTTATCTGAGCACCATCTCGATCGAAAGTAGGTGAAGAACTGGCTTGGTGGGTATTCGGCTACTCGGATATGGATTGGGAAGGGGTGCGCCCGGAAGCTAAGGTTCAGGGCAGTGAAGGGCGTGAGAAACCTGTCCCCACTACTTCGTTCGGAGATTCGGAAGTTACTCCTCCGGCTTGGCTCTGTTCGAGCATGTCAAAAAGTCTGGCAGCAAGCCAATGCGCACCACTGATGGGGGCGGCCACGGTCGATTTTGCGGGAGGTGTGTCATCGGGGCTGGCAAGAAGGCAGCCGATACCAGCTTAGCTTGGAGCTTACCCTGATTCTCGAGATCGTCCTCTCTTTGACCTATGCGGCACGAAGTTGGCACGAAAACTGCGCTGGGGAAAGTGCCCGCATTTTGCCGAGAAAAAGTTGAGGACCGGCGACCCGCAGCCGTCTTAGAGGCGGTACGCCGATGAGGAGTTGAAAATGACACCAGTAATGCTCGTGGCGTGGTTGATGGCGCGAGGTCCGGCATTGAATCGTCGCCTCGCGCGGCTTCTTATCGCAGCTCTTCCATGATCTCGGCCAATACCTCCTTACCGGGGCGGATCACCGATTCCGGTAGGGTGGCCAGAGACTCCTCGGTCATGTTGAGCATTTCAATGAAGGTTGGGGCTTGCGGATTTACGTAGAAAACCCCGGTAAGCACTTCATCATTCTGGTGCGACTCCATCAGGCGCTTGACGGCATTGACCTTGTCCGTTGGGTCGTAGTCCTCTTCCAGTTTGCGCAAGCGAAGGTGTGAGCCATCATGCATTGTGACCTCGATGGTAGCGCCCGGATCGTACTCAACGTCGATCTCCGCGAATCTGGGGATGAAGTTGATGTCCTGCAACGGCTCCTCGTGGTCTTTCATGTACTTGTAGGACTTGGTCGAGCCCTCATGATCATTGAACGTAACGCAGGGGGAGACAACATCGAGCATGGCGGTTCCGCGATGCGCAATAGCCGCCTTCAATATCGCCAGGAGCTGTTTCTTGTCCCCGGAGAAGGAGCGTCCAACGAACGTCGCTCCCAGCTCGATGGCCAGAGCACAAGTGTCAATCGGAGGCAAGTCATTGATAACACCCGTCCTCAGCTTGGAACCGAGATCGGCGGTGGCGGAGAATTGCCCCTTAGTCAACCCGTAAACGCCGTTGTCTTCGATAATGTAAATAATGGGAAGGTTGCGACGCATCAGGTGAACAAATTGCCCGATGCCGATGGAAGCCGTGTCGCCGTCTCCGCTGACCCCCAAAGCAAGCAGTTTGTGGTTTGCCAGCACTGCTCCGGTAGCCACCGATGGCATGCGCCCATGCACGGCGTTGAAGCTGTGCGCGCGTGACATGAAATAGGCGGGCGTTTTGGACGAGCAGCCAATGCCGCTGGGCTTGATCACCCGCTCCGGCTTCACCCCCATCTCGAACATGGCGTCAATGATGCGCTCGGAAATAGCGTTGTGACCGCAGCCGGCGCAAAGCGTAGTCTTTCCGCCGCGATAATCGAGCACCGAGAGGCCAACAATGTTTGTCTTCGGTCCCGGCGTGCTGCTTGGCGTGGTTGCCATTTACTTCCCCTCCATGGTCATAATCTCGTCGGTGACGGAGCGTGCGTCGAGCGGCAATCCATGAATGTGAGCGATGCTGCGCAAGCGGATTACCAGCTCCGGCCTGACATCGAGCTTCAGCAGACTGAGCATTTGGGCGTCGCGATTCTGCTCGACGACGTAGACGCGCTCGTGCCGGTCAATGAACTCGTGCACTTCGCGCGTAAACGGATACGCTTTGATTCGCAAGTAATCCGTTTCCAGGTTGTACTCCTTGCGGAGTTGGTCGCGCGCTTCGGTAATCGCCCAGTGCGAGGTGCCGTAAGCGATGATTCCGATTTTCGAGTTCCCGGTGTACACCTCAGGACGAGGTACAAATGAGCGCGCGGTCTCGAATTTCCGGTTGACGCGCTCCATGTTGCGCTCGAAATCGTCCGGGCGTTCGCTGTACTGCGACTTCTCGTTGTGACCGCTCCCGCGAGCAAAGTACGCAGCCCCAGGATGATCGGTGCCTGGCAAGGTGCGATATGCAATGCCGTCGCCGTCCACGTCCTGGTAGCGCGAAAATCCGCCGAGCCGGTCCAGATCTTCTTTGCTCAGGATCTTGCCACGCTTAATCGGCGTATCCGGATACTTGAAAGGATCCGACATCCAGTTATTCATGCCCAGATCCAAATCCGACATGACGAACACCAGGGTTTGGAAATGCTCGGCCAGGTGAAACGCATTCTGCGCCATGCTGAAACATTCTTCCACCGAGCCGGGGATCAACATGATGTGCTTGGTGTCACCGTGGGAGAGAACCGCGGTCGAAAGTATGTCGCCTTGCGAGGTCCGCGTGGGCAAGCCGGTCGAAGGACCGACCCGCTGGATGTCCCAGACCACGCCGGGTACTTCGGCATAATACGAGAGGCCGGCAAATTCGGCCATCAGCGAAATCCCGGGACCAGCCGTAGCAGTCATGGAACGGGCCCCTGCCCAGCCCGCGCCCAAAACCATGCCGATCGCCGCCAGCTCATCCTCGGCCTGAACGATAGCGAAGGTCGCCTTGCCATCCGGTCCTATCCGGTGTTCCTTCATGTAGTCGATCAGAGTCTCCACCAGCGAGGAGGAGGGTGTAATCGGATACCAGGTCACCACGGTGACCCCCGCAAACATGCATCCCAAAGCCGCGGCAGAGTTGCCATCAATGATGATCTTGCCCACCGTCTTATCCAGGCGCGCCACCGAGAAGGGGTCGCGCTTGGGCAGGGTCGCTGTAGCGTAGTCGAATCCGGCCTGTACGGCTGCGAGGTTCAAATTGGCCGCTTTTAGCTTGGACGCGAACTGCCTGCGGATAGCCTTTTCGACCTCGGGCATCTCGATGCCGAGCAACTTGGCCACAACCCCGACGTAAATCATGTTGCGCACCAGCTTGCGCAATTTGGCCTCGGGACAGACGGGGGCAACCAATTTGTCGTAGGGCACGGCGTAGAAAATCAGATCATTGCGCAGTTGTCTTAAGTTGAGAGGCTCGTCGTACACAACCACCGCGCCCCCGCCGAGCGATTTGACATCCTCCTGGGCAGTTTCTGGATTCATCGCGACCAGGAAGTCAATTTCCTTCTTGCGCGCGATATAGCCGTCCTTGTTGGCGCGAATGGTGTACCAGGTGGGCAGTCCCGCGATGTTGGACGGGAACAGATTTTTGCCCGAGACCGGCACGCCCATCTGGAATATGCTGCGCAGCAGAACGGTGTTTGAACTTTGCGAACCGGAGCCGTTTACCGTCGCGACCTGAATGCTCATGTCGTTGACGATGCGTTTCTGCTCCATACGCCCGGACTCTGCGTGGAGCGCGACATCTGTTGTGGCCATTCCCTTCCTTCCTTTTGGGTGGGCGATCAAGGCGCCCAGAGCTACGAGTAACGTAGCAGTAGCGAATTCTTACATTATAAGGCACGGTAGGGCACAGGAGCGTAACCGCGGCGAATCACCTTCGTCTCCTCCGGGGTGGAGCAGGGGTCTTCACCACCAGCGAGACCAGGGCACGAACCGGTCTATTCCGGCACGCTGAAGAACTGAGCCATGTTGCGGAATTTATTATATCGTGAGACGAGTAATTCACGGGTAGGAAGTTTTCCGATGGCATCGAGGTGAGACTGCAGGGCCGCATCCAGCAACGCGGCGGCGGCCTCGTGATCCGAATGTGCTCCACCCTCCGGCTCAGGAACAACGCCATCGATGCATCCGAGCTCGGTTAAATCGGACGCGGTAATGCGCAGCGCTTCGGCAGCTTGCTCCTTCTTGCCAGCATCGCGCCACATGATAGAAGCGCAACCTTCGGGAGAGATCACCGAGTAGATGGCGTTCTCCAGCATCAGCACCCGGTCAGCAATGGCAATGGCTAGTGCACCGCCGCTTCCCCCCTCGCCGGTGATGACGGTAATGATCGGCACCACTAAGCGCGCCATCTCGCGCAGGTTGCGCGCAATGGCTTCTGCCTGCCCGCGCTCTTCCGCCCCAAGACCCGGGTAGGCGCCCGGCGTATCCACGAAGGTGAAAATGGGCCGGCCGAATTTCTCGGCCAACTTCATGGCGCGCAGGGCTTTGCGGTAGCCTTCCGGATTGGGCATACCAAAATTCCGATAAACCTTCTGCTTGGTGTCGCGAGCCTTTTGGTGGCCCACGATCATCACCTCCTGGTCGTGGAACGATGCCATGCCGCAGATGATGGCCGGGTCGTCGGCGAACCCGCGATCGCCGTGAATCTCACTCCAGTCGGTGAAAATGCGCTCTATGTAATCCAGGGTGTAGGGGCGCTGTGGATGACGGGCGAGTTCCGTCTTCTGCCAGGCGTTCGTATGCGCCAGGATCTCGCGGCGCAGGGCATCTACCCGCTGGTGGAGCTCATGCAGCTGCCCAGCGGCATCCTGATGCTGGCCGGCCACGGCCTCCATTTGCGCGATCTGCTGCTCGATCTTCTCCAGTTCCTGCTGCGCTTTGCTGCCGCTGCTGTCCATTTTATTTTGCCAGCCGTTGCCGGAATTCTTCCATGAGCTCTCAACCAGGGACACCAGCAGCTCTGACGCTGCCAATAATTCCGGAACGTCTGCCTTTCCGCGGGCAGCGCCGGCAGTGCCGTTTCCTTCCGAGCCTCTCATGGTAGCAGCCATGGCTAGCAAACGTCAGTCTATGATGCGCACCGCACCACGCCCGCAGAGCTCCTCAACACGGGCAATGAAATTCCGGTCCGGTTGGACATTATAGCCGTCCGGTTCCATCACCACCATAAAATCGCCCCGACGTTCCACGTCGAACAGCACCCTGGCTTCGCCTTGGCGTTCGCTGCATAAGGAGGCCAAGGCGTCCACCGTACACTCGGTAGCAGTTTCCAGCGGAATGCGAATCCGCAAGGAGCGCGGTAACTTGGGCTTAGCCTCTTCCAAGGGAACGATGTCGCTAACCGTCAGCTTGGGATTCGAGCCTTCTTCAACACGCACGCCTCCACGCACCAGTACCGGCACTTCCAGTTTCACCCGTTCCTGCAGACGCCGGTAGGCCTCCGGAAAGACCAGCATGTCGATGCTGCCGGCCATATCCTCGAACTGGGCTTGGGCATAAAACTCGCCCCTCTTTGATTTAAGCACGCGCACATTGACGATCACACCGCCGGTGTAGATTTCATCTTTGCCAGTCGAGTTCTTCAGGGCACAGATGTCTTCTGTCGTCAAAGCGCGGAAGTCTTCTAACTTACCCTTGTATTTCTCGAGTGGATGGCCGGTGATGAAGAAGCCGAGAATCTCCTTTTCCGCCGCCAGGCGCGTATGCTCATCCCAGTCAGAGATGTTGGGAAGCTTGTCGTTGTGCTGGTGAACTTCCTCGTGGTTGAAAACCCCGAAAAGTCCATGCTGGCCCGACTCGGCATCCCGCTGCGCTTTCTGCGCCCGGTCGATCGCCTTATCGAGAACCGCCATCAGCGCCGCCCGGTTGCCCAGAGAATCCATCGCACCGCTCTTTATGAGAGATTCAACCACCCGTTTGTTCAGCAGGCGCAGATCGACGTTTTCGCAGAATTCGAAAATTGTGCGATAGCGCTCGAGCGTCTTGCGCCCGGCAAGGATGGATTCGATCGCGTTGTGTCCCACATTCTTCACCGCGGCCAACCCGAAGCGGATGGCAGGCCCGTGCGGCGTGAAGTTGGCGTCGCTGACGTTGATGTCAGGCGGTTCGACGGCGATGCCCATCTCCCGACACTCGTTAATGTACTTCACCACGTCATCGGTGCTACCGGTGACCGAGGTTAGCAACGCGGCCATGAACTCGACCGGATAATGGGTTTTCAGGTACGCGGTGTGATACGCCAGCAAGGCATAAGCGGCCGAATGGGATTTGTTGAATCCATAGCCGGCGAACTGCGCCATGAGATCGAAAATCTTCTCAATCTTCTTTTCCGGCAATTGCCGCTCGGTCGCGCCCCGCACGAAGCGTTCGCGCTGCTTTGCCATCTCTTCCGGCTTCTTCTTGCCCATGGCGCGCCGTAAGAGATCAGCTTCACCCAGGGAATAACCGGCCAATTTGTTGGCAATCTGCATCACCTGTTCCTGGTAAACGATGACGCCTAGGGTTTCCGCCAGAATTTCCTTCAGCTCCGGCAATTCATATTCAATCTTGCGCCGTCCGTGCTTGCGCTCGATGAAGTCATCGATCATCCCCCCCTGGATTGGGCCCGGACGATACAGGGCATTGAGCGCAGTGAGGTCTTCGATGGAATTTGGCTGATAGCGGCGCAACACATCGCGCATGCCATGAGATTCAAACTGGAATACGCCGGAGGTCAGTCCCTTGTGGAAGACCTTTTCGTAAGTTTCATTATCCGCCAGGGGAATATCGTCCAGAGTCGTCTTCTGTCCGCCAGTCTGCTCGATCAGCTTTAGGGCATCGTCAAGAATGGTCAGGGTAGTCAGCCCGAGGAAGTCCATCTTCAAGAGGCCGAGCTTCTCGATCGCCACCATATCGAAGGCGGTAACGATTTCGTCGTTCTTGGTTCGGTACAGAGGAACCAATTCGGTCAGCGGCCGCGGCGCGATGACAACTCCGGCGGCGTGTACTCCTGCGTTGCGCACTAACCCTTCCAGTTTCTGGGCGGTGTTAAGCAGTTCCCGAACCTGAGCGTCGCCTTCGTAGGCTTGCTGAAGAGAGGGCGAATCCTGGATGGCCTGCTCCAGCCTGATGTTCAGCTGGTTGGGCACCATCTTAGCGATGCGATCGACATCTACGTAGGGAATGTCCATAGCGCGGCCGACGTCCTTGATTGCCGCCTTGGCCGCCATGGTTCCGAAGGTGATGATCTGGGCTACGTTCTCGCGTCCGTACTTGCCGGTTACGTAATCGATCACCTGGCTGCGCCGGTTCATGCAGAAATCGATGTCGATGTCCGGCATGGAAACCCGTTCGGGATTCAGGAAGCGCTCGAACAGAAGTTCATGCTGCAGGGGGTCAAGGTCGGTGATTCCAAGCGAGTAGGCGACCAGAGCCCCCGCCGCAGAACCCCGGCCCGGTCCCACAGGAATCTTGTTTTCCTTCGCATACCGGATGAAGTCCCAAACGATCAGAAAGTATCCGGAGAACTTCATCTGCTGAATGATGGCGATCTCACGCGAGAGCCGCTGTTCGTAGTCGGCCAAGCTGTGCTTCAACTTTCCTGCCCGCTGGCGGAGTGTCTCCATGCGGCGCGCGAATCCTTCTCGCGTTACCTGTTCGAAGTAGCTGTCAAGGGTGTATCCGGGAGGAACTTCGAAATGTGGAAACGGGCTGCCTACCTTTTCGAGGCGCATGTTGCAGCGTTCGGCAATGGCCACTGTACGCGTGAGCACGTCGGGTGAATCCTGGAAGGCGCGCGCCATTTCTTGATAGCTTTTCACGAAGAACTGGCTGCCCTGAAACTTCATCCGGTTTGGTTCCTGAATGGACTTGCCGGTCTGAATACAGACCATTACGTCTTGAGCGTGAGCGTCGTCTTCACACAAATAATGACTGTCGTTGGTCGCAACCAGTGGCACACCCAGATCTTTTTCTAGCCGAACCAGGCCAGGACGAATCTTGTGTTCCTGATCCAAACCTTGATCCTGGATTTCCAGGAAGAAATTATCTTGGCCAAAAATGTCGCGGAAGGTGGCGCCCGCCAAGCGTGCTGCTTCGTACTTGTCCTCGGTTAGAAATTCGGCCACCTCCCCTTTAAGGCAACCCGAGAGGGCGATCAAGCCTTTCGCATGTTCCGCCAGAAATTTCTTGCTTACCCGAGGCTTGTAGTAGAAGCCATGCAGCGAAGCCTCGGAGGTGATCATCATCAGATTGCGATAGCCTACTTCGTTCTCTGCCAGAACCACCAGATGGTTATAGGTGTCGCCTTCCGGAGGCGTGCGCTCGATGTTGTGATCTTCCTTCTTCGAGATGTAGAGTTCGCAGCCGACAATGGGCTTGATACCTTCTTTATGCGCAGCGTTCACAAAGTGCACCGCGCCAAAGATGTTGCCGTGGTCGGTCATGGCGACGGCGGGCATGGAGAGTTCTTTCACACGCGCCACCAGCTTCTCGACATCGCAGGCGCCGTCGAGCATGGAGTAATCGGTATGCAGGTGCAAGTGTACGAATTGAGACATTTCCGCCGTTGATCAAGATCGCCGGTCGTTGAGCGCTGGTCGCCAGCGAGTTGAGGGTAATTACATTGTAATCGCTCAGGACGCCGTGGGTGCGGCTGCGGGCAGCCTGTCACTGCTGTGGAAATTTAGGGATTGTCGACTGGCTGGCCTCTGTCATCGGAAACGAGTGCGACAAACGCATTCGGCTTTTACATATCGGATCCAATTCGCGCCGATGTCGCCGAATAAGGGAAAACAGGAACTCTCGATCTTTAACCTCTTCGTGATTGCACGATATCGAGAAGGCAGGAACCGCGGTACGAAGCCCCTAAACCTCGCCGTCCGTAGCATTCGACAGGCCCACCCGCAAACCGCGGTAGCCAATTTGTTTTCGGGAAAGATTCCAAAATCAGCCCGGCTCTACACCTCGACGTAGGCCGTGCCGATCGGGAAAACAAGAACTGCCAACGCAGCCGCCCGGGTGCTTTGGCTCGCTTCGTGGGTGCGTGTGACAGGCCAAAGACCACCCGGAAAACACAATTACGTATTAAGGAATGGCAAGACCGATGAATAGGAGTCTTCCCGGCCTCGAATTATG
>JBPYDQ010000385.1:0-5348 GCA_051986135.1 Terriglobales bacterium
TTCAGGCTATACCCCAGAGGAGGGAGGGGCTGCAAAGGGTCAACATCTCAACGAAGGTAGCGAACGCCGATATCGCGTCGGCGAATAACGTCTGGGTTCCCGCCGGCAAGTAACGACTGCGTCCCCCTTGCACCATTAAAAAGTTAGCGCCGCCAGTGTCTCGGCGTTCCCGACAAGCCGCCTGTTGAGTGCGTGGCGATAGCGTCGCGGCAGGTGTGCTTCGTTTTTCAGAGCATCTTTTGCGCATGTGATCTAACTCCAAAACATGGTTTGGTTTTCGTTTTGCTGCGCTGCCGGGGTTCCTTCGAATTTCTCTTCCGCAAATGCCAGGATGCCCTCGGGCAACGACCAAGCACCTCGTGCTGTGTGACTCTGTTTACGCGGATAGGGGTTGAGCGTGCGCCACGGCAAACCGCTCGTGAAGATGAACCCTATGTGAGGAAATACTCATGGCATTGGTTCGCTTGCTTGTTGTCGATGATTTTCACCTTTGGCGAGATTGCGTTAAGGAACATCTCGAGGAACATCCCGATTTGCGGGTCGCTGGCTTTGCATCGGATGGATTGGAAGCGCTTCAGAAAGTGGAAGAACTACAACCGGATTTGGTTATTTTGGACATTAGCCTTCCGAAACTGAGTGGCATCGAGACCGCTCGTCGAATCCGAAAGTTCAGCCCTAATTGCAAGATCCTATTTCTGACAGGACATTCTTATCCCGAAATGGTGCGAGGAGCTCTCGAAGCGGGCGGCTGCGGCTACGTTCATAAGGAGGACGCTTTGACGGAACTGTTGGCCGGGTTGCAGGCCGCCCTTGCGGGGCGACAGTATCTGAGTAGCAGCGTTATGGGTCTCGGTGACGTGACCTAAATTCGCCGCGGCAAACCTGCCCGCTCGTCTTCTCTCTCGAATAGCACAAAGCCTCAGAGGGTCACCGCTAACCCCAACCCAAGCCACGTTTTCCAGACCACGGCACTGTAAGTTTTGACAGATGCATAGTACCTGCCTACGGGGTATTCTGCCCCCATACCGGGTGATGCGGGTGGATTTCCAATAGGGCGCAAACAGATGAAACTGTGCCTCTCGCGCAGCTCGATTTTAACGTCGCTCGCCTCGGCGCTTGTCTTGGCCGGGCTGCCGGGTGCGACTGGAAGGCTGGTGCGGATGGGTGATCTGTACTTCGCTCGCCGATCTAGTGGCGATCGCGATCATCCTGGGCGTCACCTCCCAGTTCCTCATTTTCCGCAAGTTTCATCCACTCGCTGCGTCGCTGGTGGGTCGCTTGCTGACCGCGGTACCGTATTCGCTATCACGGGCAGAGGAATCGAATGGCCCGTGGGCCGCCCAGGCTGAGTTGTAAAATTCTTGTAAACTGCGGGAACTGTCTTTACTGGTTTATGGCATTATGGTATACACGCTGCTCCAGCCCGCTAGCGTGCGATTCGATAACGGCAATTTAATCTTTGCTGTACGGCCCCAGAAGAGACATCAATAATGAAACTGCCTCGCGCGATCCTTGCTGACGATCACACCCTGGTAGCGGAAGCCTTGCACGGGTTGATCGCGGCCCAGTTCGATGTTGTGGCGACGGTAGCCGACGGACACGCCCTCCTGGTTTCTGCCTTAGCCCTGAAGCCCGATGTAATTGTCGTTGACGTTGCCATGCCTCTGTTGAATGGCTTGGAAGCTTGTCGGCAACTCAAGCAGAAAATGCCTGCCGTGAAACTTGTGTTTCTGACCATGAATGAGGACCCCGAACTGGCCGTCGAAGCCATGAAGTCGGGAGGGTCCGGGTACGTATTGAAGAAATCGGCGGCATCGGAATTGCTCCAAGCCATGCAAGCGGCACTTCGCGGCAGATCGTACATAACGCCCCAGATTACCCGGGGAATGGAGGAGTCCTTCATTCGCAATCCCCAGGGCAGGAGCCATCCCAGATCGCTAACGGCGCGGCAACGAGAAGTCGTACAGCTGTTGGCCGAGGGGAAATCCATGAAAGAGGCGGCGAGCGTTTTGAACGTAGCACCGCGGACGGTAGCCTTCCACAAATACCGCGTCATGCAGGATCTTGGCTTTAAGACCAGCGCCGATCTGATCCAGTATGCCATCAAGAGCCGTATTGTTGTGGGATAACGGGCGGGTCAGGACGAATACTCGCTCCGTGAAGAAGGACGCCTTTTAGCTGCCGCAGTTTCCCTCGCAGCGGTTTTGCAACCCGTCAAGTCAGTTCGTCAGCGTGTCAGCCTGCTTCAAGGGTGAACTCCGCGCTGCTTTCCGGGGAGGAAACTCTCGAGGGCGACCGCGCCGCGATCAACTTCTGTACCTCGGCGCGCGAGAGTAAGCGCGGTCCGCCAAGGGACTCCGCCGTGACCAGGATTCGCGCGAATTGCTCCACTGTTTCCATTCGATGATAGGCCGTGGTCAAGTCTTGCCCGCATGTGACCACGCCGTGATTCTCAAGCAGAATTGCCTGGTGTTTCGGTATAAGCGGTTCGAGGCCTTTCAAGAGCTCCCCAGTTCCCGGCGTTCCGTAGGGTGCCAACGGAATGTTGCCAAGATCCATGACGACTTCAGGAAGGACAGCCTCTTCCATCGCGCGCCCAGCAGCGGCAAATCCCGTTGCGGTTGGGGGATGGGCATGACATACAGCATGCACGTCAGGCCGCAAGCTGTAGAAAAGAAGGTGCATGGAAATTTCGGATGATGGTCGTCCAGTTCCATAAATTACCGCACCACTTGGATCAGTCACCAGAAGATCTTGGGGCGCAAGGTGTCCTTTGCATACGCCTGTGGGTGTCACCAGGATGCGGTCGGGATCAAGGCGCGCTGATAAATTGCCTTCGCACGCGACGACAAGTCGTTGTCCATACATCCTCCGCCCAACGCTGCAAATCTGCCGTCGGAGCTCGCGCTCCACATCCAATCCTTTCCCGTCGCTGACGATTGTGAAACACTTGGCCATCGACCGAAATCCTTCCTCGCGACGCCCGCTGCTTTTTGCCAACCCTCGGGCAATTGATTACTGCAGACCTGTCCTCGAAGAGCCCTTAGTGCCGCGGGACGGGTGGCCCGTGCTTTTTTCCCGTCCCGCTCGCTTATTGGGCTTCGGCAAAATCGGATTTTTGATGGCTCGCTAACGGGCGAATCGTGAAGAGATCACCCGAATGGTCATGGCCATCAAGGAAAGAGCGCAGCAGAGCGCTCCGAGCAGTGCGATAAGTGGCAAATCGCTAGCTGTCTTAGGGAGCTTGGTAGGCGCCGGCTCAGCAGCTGCCGTTTCCGCCGGTGGAACCGGAACCGGTTGAGCGACGACAACCAAAATCGGTATATCAGCCCTCGGTGGTGGTGGCGGCGGTGGAGCAGTTCCGGTTCGCTGGACTTCCTGCGTCACGACCGTTTCCGGAACCTCAGTCACCCTCTGAGCTGAGACCTGCATGCCCTTCCTGAGGCCCCAGGCGTCGGTTTCTTGTCCGTTAACCATGAACCGCTGGCCTCTGGGAATTTGGAATCTCTGATTTTGACCGTTCTCCAGGGTCAGAATAACCGAGTTGGGCGGGCTAACGTGCCACACCCTGCCGGTTACGGTCTCAACGGTTGTGATCACTCTTGGTGTCGTCGTCGTGATCGTTTGTTTTTCAAGGACCATGCCCACTTTGGCGTTGTGTATGTTGACGGGTTTTCCCTCGACCGTGAATGTAAGGTTGTCGGGGACGTTGTTAAAGTGTTCGAGTTTGCCGTCTTCCATCTTCACAACCACACTGTTCCCGCTGATGTGGACAATTGTTCCTTTCTGGATTGTGACCTGTGTGGTTGGTTCGCCGTGGCTTACCGTCTTTGAAGTTTGTACTTGTGCGGCGGACGGCAGAGAGAAGGCAATGCATAGAGCGCCTCCACTCAGCAGACCGCCCCAGATCGTTTTTGATAACCTGGTTGAAATCATTTCTTATCCTCCTTGTCTGTGGTGTTCTTGCCCGTGGAAATGGTGTCCTTGTCGACACCGAAGTCTGACTTGCGCGCGCCCTCGAGGAGTGCCGTCACGATGTACCGCTTTGGGGCGTGGCCAACAAAATAGAAAGGAAAGCAGGTGACCAGAGTCACCGCCGGGACTCCTTTTGGATTCAAAACGGAAGTATCTTCCGGCGTAACAATGCGAATCTCATCGACAACGTACCTGTCGGTGTGCCGCCGCCGGACAAGTTCAACGACGTCGCCTCGCGCGATGCTCTCGAGGCCGCGGAAAAAGCCGTCCCGGTGTCCCGCGATTCCCAGGTTGCCCGGCTCGCCGACACGGGCTGTTCCGAGAATCCGCCCTACTCCGCGATTCAGGGTGAGGTCATCTGTGTCGTTGAAGACCGGCACCTCGAGGTTGATCTTGGGAATACGCAGAATGGCCAGAGGGAGGTCGTTCTTGGTGGCGAGGCTGTCTTTGTACGCAGCGATCCGTTTGGGCGACCATAGGCGAAAATCAACCGGCGAACTCAAGGTGGGGTCCGGAAAGGAGGAGTTGCCGTTAGCGGGACTCGCGGCTTCCTCAGCTTCGAATTGGGCAATTGCTGTTTTGGAGCTGACCGCCCCGTGAAAGCGAGCAGCACCCCATACGGCCAAGAGTGAAAGGCCTAGCGCCAGGAGAACGAGTTCGATTCTTTGCAACCTCACGGTCTCGTCTCGTGATTCCTCGACGACGCCAAACTCATTCGGCCTCGACGCCAAAACGCGTGGCGACCGCCAACAAAGGGAAACCAAACGCTATGGGCGCAGTGTTTTGCTGCCACCAGGAGCCAACTCGCATTCATCGGGGCCAGGGCCGAGTTGATCACCACCTGCAAAAATGTCTCCACCAAAGCGATGGCCATTAGCACGAAAATCCAGCTCGGCCGCGCCTTATCGCTTTTTTCCCTCATCTCGTCTTCTCGGGCGTGAGTCGAGTATTCGGCCAGGGGGCTGGTCATGAATTACGCCTGGCTTTGTTTGCGCTTTGTACGCTAGGAGATCGGTTGTTTGTCGCAAACTGTCAAAAGTTACAGGTCGCACGCCCGCCGCTACTTCCAGCCGGCGATCTGTTAGTTTTGCCAGTATCCCGAATGCCCATGGTTGGCTAGAAGAAATACAAAAGCAGTTAGATCAAGGGGACGAAATGCCAACTCTCATCGAGAGCTTGCGGAGGCAGTCGGGGGCCATAGTGTGCTCCGTGTTGCTGGTTGCCGGCTCCCCCCCAACGACAACCGCGCCGGGCATGCTCACGAGGCTCGGGAGCGCCCAAGACGAGCAGGCGCCCAAGATTCCAAATGATCAACTAGATTCTTTGGTTGCGCCTATCGCCCTGTACCCCGACCCGCTTCTGGCGCAAGTGCT
>JBPYDQ010000386.1:0-2508 GCA_051986135.1 Terriglobales bacterium
CTGCTAGTTGCAATGAACGCAGAATACAGAGTTCTGGTGGCGCCGCGCACGCAGCTCGTAGGCTTCTATGACACCGGATCTGGTTGGCTGCTTCCGAATTGGCTTGGTCCAGATCGCCCCGTCCTTCTTGCCGGAACCAACGGAATTCTCCGGGCTTCAACCGGCCTCGAGTTACGCTGGCAAAATCCAATCACCGAGCAGCCAGTACGGCTCGATCTTGCGTTTAATCCCTTGCGCTTGGCCAAATCATTCCTGCTGCCGGATGGATCTCGTTTCCGCACACCTGATCGGTTATTCGGATGGACTTGGGGGCTCGGTCCTCTCTTCTGAGGGCGATCGCCGACTTTCGTTTCGTGTCCAGTGTCGGAGCGGCATGGTACGTGCGATGTGCGGGCCTCTGTCACAGGTACACGTTAGGGGCGGCCAGGAATGCGGAGCAATCCGAGGCCCCAGCGAGGATTCGCCAAGCTCATCTTGCGGATTCGACCGATGATTTCACAGGAGACGGATAGCCGCCTTGTAGATTTCGGCTCTTCCAGCTCCAATACAAGCGAAACCCTCATGAGCGGCCGTGTCCAGAAGCCCCTGCCTCTGACTCAATTTGCGCCTCCGCAATCCATGTTCGGGGATTCGCTCCATCCTTCCATTTCGCACCAATTATGGCCGACGCAGGGGCACCAATTTGGCGGCGTTCGTTGGCTCCGCTCGGTTCGTTTCCCAGACGTAGCGCGTTATACTCCTACGATTCCAACTTAAAAGGAGAGCACGATGCTAGATATCCGGACTCTATGGCGGGGCGCGCTCGCCGCCACTGCAGCGCTCATGGTTTTATTTGCTATCTCGGCCTCGGCCGGCGATATCCTCGACGATTGGGATTCAGTGAAAGCGCCACCGAAACCTGAACTCAAAGCGGTGACGCTCGATCCTTCAACGACAGCCCTGCTGATTTTGGACATGACGAAGAATGGAGCCTGCAAGACCCGACCCCGCTGCATGGCTACACTTCCCAACATTAAGCGGCTGTACGACGCAGCGCGGGCCGCAAACGTGATGTTGTGGTACAGCCTGGTTGGCGCGGGTGAACCCACCGGTGCGGACATCATCGATCCTGGATTTGCGCCGCGCGACGGTGAATGGGCGCGTCAAGGCGGGCCGGACAAGTTCCTTGGCTCGAATCTGGAGGAAAAGCTGAAGGCGCGCGATATCAAGACGGTCGTTGTGTGCGGTACGTCATTTCAGGGTGTCGGCGTCGGCACCGGCTCAGAGGCTGCACAACGCGGATACAAAGTCATCATACCCGTCGATTGCCTATCGTCTGACGATCCCTATAACGAACAATACGCCGCCTGGCATATGTTTAAGGGCGGACCGGGCGTCGTTACCGGGAATTCGACACTGACGCGCAGCACTATGGTGAAATTCGCGAAATGACGGTGATCGCCCTCGCGATGTAGCTGCGAACTGACAGCGATTCCGCAAAACATCAACAGACAGAGCGATACGGTTCTGATCCTGCGGCCGGGAGCAGACGTCATCATGGTTTTCTCCAACAGCGACAATGAGGCCAGGAAATGGAGCCGCCAGATTCTCGTCAAAAACAATCGGAGCGCCAGTGAATCTTTGGGGAAAGCTGGTCTAGCGCGCAGACGGCTGGTCCGAAGGCCAGGAATGGCAGGTGACGCAGGCGGTGGGAGCGTTGTGCTCCTGGTGGCAGCCGATGCAGCTTGCCATAGAGGTGACACTGGTGGTCTGCGCCATGGCATCGAGCTGGCTGACATCGCCGTGGCACATGATGCACTGCATGCCCGCCTGGAGGTGCTTGCGATGGCTCCAGGTGACGCCGGGCGCGACTTGATAGACGCGCACCCACGGGATGGGCTGACCGGACTGATTGTACTCGGCAAGCTTCATGATGGAGGGTTTGTCTTTGGCGACGCTGGCGTGGCAGGTCATGCAAGTGCTCGTCGCGGGGAAGGTCATCAACTCGCCGGGATTGGGATTTGTGTGGCACATCTGGCACTGGAGCTTAAGCGCGAGGTGCGTTTTGTGGCTGTAGGGGATGGGCTGCTCAGGCGCCGGATGCGGCGCAAGATTATCGGGGACTTCCTGCTGGGCCGGGTCGCGCTGCGCCTGCTGCGCTCGCGCGCTCGAAACGGTCAGAAACATTAATCCGGCCAGCATCACAGCAAGGGCAGTGCTGCCCTTGACCAAGCGGGGACTACGCATCTTTCTTCTGGCCCTTTCCGACTTCCTCGATGCTGCTACCCAAATCTTTGAGTAGCGCCGCGGCGGCATTGCGCCCGGGGACACCGGTGATCGAGCCGCCGGGAGGGGTGCAGGCTCCCGTTTGATAGAGGCCGGGAATGGGCATCTTGTAGTCGACCAGCTGCGGGATGCGGCGGTCGCCATGATGTACGCTGCCGCGCCACATGGCCGGGTTCATGCGCTCGATGTCGATGGGGCTCTCGAGAAACTTGGCGAGAACCTTGTCGGAGGTGAGATTCGGCG
>JBPYDQ010000387.1:0-3613 GCA_051986135.1 Terriglobales bacterium
TGGGGGAAAATAGTCGGGCGATGATTATCGACGGTGGTTCGGAGCCGGAACCACTGAACCCTGCTTGGTACGAGGCAGCCGGCAGCTTTGTCCAACTTGGAATCGAGCACATCCTCAGTGGTATCGATCATTTGCTGTTCTTGTTCTGCTTAGTCATACCGTTTCGCCGCGTGCGTGGCTTGTTCTCCGTCATTACAGCATTCACATTGGCTCACTCTGTGACGCTGTTCGCTTCCGCGTTCCATTTAGCCCCGAAAGGCGCCTGGTTTCCACCATTCGTCGAGGCTGCGATCGCGGCATCGATCGTCTACATGGCGCTCGAGAATGTGGTTGGTCCGAATCTGCGCCGACGATGGTTTATTACCGGGATGTTCGGGCTCGTGCACGGATTCGGTTTTGCCGATGTGCTTACGCAGCAATTGCAATTCGCTGGTTCTTACCTACTGCTATCCCTGTTCTCCTTCAACGTTGGTATTGAGTTAGGTCAGATGTTAGTGCTCGTTGTGATGCTGCCTGCGCTTTTTTTGTGCCGACGTCTGATACCGGATCGAATGATGGTGATTATTCTTTCCGCGGTTGCCGCGGTCATCGCTGGAAACTGGATGATAGAGCGGTGCGAGGTGTTGCGACAGCAAAATTGGCCGAGCCTTGAAGATCTCCTCAGCTTCGCGCGATGGCCTGCATTGTTGTTGGTGATAGTTGCCATCGCCAGTATCATCGCGGGTGGGGTGAGACGAACAGTTGGACTGGCGCGACGCACCCGGGTCCAGTCCCTCGAATAAGCTCCACAAACTTCTTATCCAACTTCAAAAGCGCAACGTTCATCAGTTTTCGAAGCTGGGTCGGTTATTGAGAGCAGAATCCTCCTACCGGCGGCGAGCTGCGGGCACGGTGGACGGGATTAGCTTCGGCATTGAACTTTTTGTCAACTCCGAACTGACACGGTCCGGTGGCGCTGGCGTCAAAACAGGCGATGATCCTTACTCGACACGGAATGGGGCCATCGTATTATCGATCGATCCGAGGTTCCGGCCATGGGAGCGGGGCGAATTCGCTGATTGATCCCTCGGCGCCAGCATTCCCGGGGCGGGAGCAGGCGAAGGCGTGGCGTTCTGCAATGGCGCTGAATTGGTGCCCGCTGCTCGCTTCACCGCGACGCTTCTGCTTTGAGCGTCTAATTTCTGCTTCTCCCGATTGATCGTTGCGGCATTGCGAGTGTGATGGAGGCGAGCCGGGCAACTATCGCGGCAGCACAGCGGCAGAAGCGTGCGGCGGCTGAATATCTGTTGGCGCACCGGCCGCAGAAGACGACACCCAGACGATAGTGGTGGTGGGCGAACCAAAGCGTGAGCGGCCATGCCGTTGTGATGCCTAAAACACCCAAGGTGATTTCACCATCGGATGCGGATTATAGCGGTTCGATATAGCTCCTATAGGAAAATCCTAATTGTCGACGAATTATCCGACGCTAGAATTATCGTACCGCACGGCGTAAGCACGAATTCGCTGAGACTGGAACAAAGGCAGAACTGCTCTTCAGGGAGGCTGACATGAGGAAGTCGGGGATTGCGACGCTTGGTCTAGGATCACTGATGATACTAATGGGTCCAGTAGCAGTGGCTGGTCCTGCCGCTTCGCCCTCCGATCCTCCCCCGCCGAAGGTGATAAGCGGCAGCCCAAACCTGACAAAGATCAACAAGGCGTTTATGATCACGCCTGAGCAAGCTCTTCAGTGGGCGAGTTTCAAATCTCAGATCGGACCGACATATACCGGGAGTCCAGGCGGGGATAAGTGGCTGAATTTTATTCAAACGACAATGCAAGAGTTTGGTGCGGTCGACCTTTTCGTTCAAGATCTGCCGTACAATTTCTACATGGTAAATGACTGGCCCAACCCGGAGACACACGTTTACGGCTCTGGCGTGGAGGTCGAGAAACTCGTCTCAAATGGGACGCCTGTACCAGTGGTGGCCTCGTACGGGATGACATCAGGCGCCACTACGCCGAGCGGCATTACGGCTCCGATGGTGTATTGCAATGCCACCGTGGGCCCGAACGGCGTTACACAGAGTTGCCCGAGCAGCGTTGCCGGCAAGATAGCTGTCTTTGCAACCCAACCCTATCCCGCGGCTTCATCCGGAATAAATCCTCCGTATTCCTATACGAATGCACTCATACCGCTTTACACATACACTGACTACGAATATCGCAGCCCCGGCGATTGGTCGTTTCCAATGTTCACACCCGTACCGCCGAGTGTGAGCAGTTCGTATTGGTACAGATGGACGTGGAGCCAGTTGGGCGGATTTGCCACGACCGCCATGAAGGGTAATGCCGCCGGCATGATCGTGGTTTACGATTTGTCGCCCGCCGGGGGTTTTGGGCTCATTCAACGCAGCGTTTACAGTCTGACCGGCAACGGTGGACCTGGCACCGTTTACCAAAATGTCCCCACGCTATGTTTGGACCGAGTGAATGGGGCCAAAGTCATAGCGGATGCTAAGGCAGGTGCAACGGCCACCCTGACGCTGGTACCGAATTCGACTGGTGTAAACGGCTTTGTACCTGTACAAGGCCAGTACGTAATCGGCTACTTGCCGGGCAAATATTATGGAACCCCGCAAGATCAGCAGATACTCCTAGCGACTCACACCGACGCAATGTCGCTCGTCGAGGAGGACGGCAGCTTCGGCTTGCTGTCGATCATGGAGTACATGAGCCATATTCCCCAGCAACAGCGGCCAAAGACGTTGGTCTTTTGGTTTGATAGCCGGCACTTTATGCCCGGCGCGGAAGGTGCCTGGTCGCAATATGACTTTTACCTCAATAACCCACAAAAGCTGCAGCCCATAGTCGCCACAATGGGTATGGAGCACATGGGCGGGAAAACGACCATCGAAACAGGAACGGGCGGGAATGACTACGTCTATTCGACGGCAAGCCCGCAAGACGGGGGCGTAATCGCTAGCTTCATCGACGTGAATAACAACAATATATGGTGGATCAATACTATAGGCAAAGCCGCAGAAGACAACGACTGGCCAAGGGTCGAGGCGAGTTCGGGGAATGTCGCGCCAGGTGCTAATGGAGGCTATCAGAAGCAGGTCTTAAGCCCAGTGAATAAGGGACGATCCTACACCCCGGAAATTCCGGGAATTGGGTTAGCTGGAGATTGGCCAGGTGCCTGGACCCAGGAATACTCCCAACTCACCACAGAAGCAGGATATCCGGGCTTTGATCCGAACTACTTTGTCACCCAGGTGGCTGGGTTGACGGAAATCGCTGGCTCAATCATGGCGCAGGATAACATCAAGATTATCCTTGACTTCGGCTGGGGTCAGATCGCGTCAGGGCTGACCTGCACATTGCCGTCAATTTGTACCTCGCCGCCGCCGACCGGGTTACTTCCCGATTCCAATTTCATCACCCCGGCGAACGCGCCCTCCCAACGCGCTCAGCTTGTGAGTGAGTACGAAGCGGCATTCCAGTACGTCGAACAGGCACAATACACTAAGGCGACTTCTCAACTGCAGACTCTCGAGCAGGACATTTCAAAATATGTTGCAGATCCAAACCAGACGGAGTTGATCATACTGATCAACAATCAGATCGG
>JBPYDQ010000388.1:0-15477 GCA_051986135.1 Terriglobales bacterium
GTTCTCGTCGAACCGTTCGTCAAAATTCCTAGATGGGTGCGGAACGCCGCCGAACAGGAAGCGGAGCGTCTAGCTGTGTTTCTCGGCGGGAAACTGACTCTCGCCTTTAAGAACTGATCCAGATCCGACCGGAACAATACTGCCGGAGCGAAACCGTACTCGAAACGCAATGACGCCCATACTGTACAACGTAGTCGAGTACGGCGTGTTTTAGACTTCGCCTTGAGAAATGGAAGGACTCGCTACCCAGTTGATGGTACGGGATTTACCGAAGCACATCGCGGTTCCTGGAATCATCACGTGATCAGTGAGCCATTTTGTGCACTACCAGACGGAATATTTGTGCGAATCACATGAAAAGCTTCGATTGGCATTCGCCCAAGTTCGCCTCAATGTAGGCGGCTAACTGGCTTTTGCAATCAATTAACGACGGACTATCACGGTTTTTGATGGACTTTCAACGCTGTCGATACTCCAAATATTGTTGAACACACGCTGCTCAACGGATGCGATCGATTCGATCCCCTATCTGAGGAGCCATTCTTGATTCAGATTGCGAACCTCTTTGGGTTGTGGCCGCGAAACTGTATCGAACGACGTCACTTCACCTTGTCGAGTTAGGTTCAGAAATTGTCGAAGACCCCTTGCCGGTGCGTTCGAACTGGAATTAAAGCCGCATCAAGACAGCTTCCGCTTTGGTCCCGGTGGCGGATGAAATTGCTTCCGCATAGAGAGCTACCTGCCGTTTGTAGGCTGCGAGGCCCCCGGCCAACTCATGGTCCGTTTTGAAATCGACGACAGTCCAGATGTCGTCTTCCCAAAATGCCAGATCGACAACACCTTCGATCAACGTCGCGCCGCGCAGCAGCGTCACGGGTGTCTCCCGTCTGCACTCACCGGCCTGTGCCGCCCGCCGTGCACGGTCTAGAAGCGGATGTGCCAGGACCAGGGCGACGATAAGTTTTGCGGCTTCAATCTCCTCCTCTGGCGCGCTCACAATTCGTCCTTGCTGTAGTGCAATTCGCTCAATTTGTCCTGAATCAGCATGCAAAGGCACAGTCGCAAGCACGGCGTGGACCAAGGCTCCAAATCGCAAGCCTCCCGGGCGTTTGCCGCCGTTTGTCCCGGCGTCGACCACAGTCACGGGAAGAGTGGATACATGCCCCGACAACTTTGCACTTGAATAGTCTGTGGCCGTCCGAACCGTAAGCGAAGGGATTGCTCCTGCTTGGCGGCGAGATTCGAGGTCCTCGCGCCAGGTTTCGTACGTCGCAAGATCTTTTTGGATAGTTTCATCACTTGTTTTCTTCAGCAAATCCTCCTGGCGGATGCCGAAGGCGGGTTCAACGTCGAGCGTCAGCACTCGCGGATCCCACCACACAACCTCGTAAGCGTTGCTGCCCGAGCCAAAGCTATGCGCCCCGGGACAGACATTGTCCGACTCCGCGATTTCTCCCTCTGGTCGTTGCCGCACACTATCTTTTTTGAATTGTGGGCAGGCGCCGGCTTTTTCAGGCTTGCGGCGGCGTTCAGCCGCTGGGTAGATGGCTTTGTAGAGTGGCTTGATCCACCAGTTTTCTGCCGTCTCCCACCGGCGTTCTACTGGATCATCACCGACTGCCGGCACGACCAGCAGGTCTCGCGCGCGTGTGACGGCGACGTATGAAAGGCGAATGCCTTCCGCATAATCACGGGCAACCTCACGTGGACCGAACTCCAGCAGCTGTGCCGGTGCGCAACCTGCAAGCGGCGTTACACACAACCTGGATGCAGAATCGATGTATCGCGCAGGTTCCTTGCGATAAATCTTTGCAGCGATATCAGCCAGGATCACCACCGGGAACTCAAGGCCTTTGGCCTTGTGGACCGACATCATCCGCACCCCTTCGCTGCCTTCCTCGAAGATCGGGGCGTCCGGTGTTTCCAGAGCATCTGCCCCCTCACGCAGTTGCTCGACAAAGCCTCGAAAGGAGAGTCCACCGGCCGTCTCATATTTCCGGGCCAGTTCGGATACGTGCAGGACATTGGCGAGAACTTGTTCGCCGGAGGGCCGCATTGCGAATGCAGCATGTGCTCTCGTTGCCTGCAGTAGTTTCTCAATTGTCTCCGGGATAGGGCGGTAATTCCGTTCCCGATGCAGCCCCTGGAGCACTCGAAGGCATTCGACGACCAAGGTCAGGGATTCGGGAGTAGAAGACGGCAGGCGGAACGGATGCAGTCGTCGGTAGGCGTGTTTGTATTCGAAAAGAACATCATCCGGAATGGAGAAAAGCGGCCCCTTCAGTGTCGCGAAGACTGATAGTTCATCGTCCGGCCACTCAATCGCCGTCAGGGCACTGCGAAGAGTCTCGACTTCCTCTCGAGCATGATACGACCGGCCACCGACGAGAAGATGTTCCAACCCGCGTGCTTCAAGCGCGCGCAAATACGGGCGCGCGATGTCCTCATCCCGACTGTAGAACCTCCGAAACAACAGGCAAATGTGCTTGGGTTCGATTGGAATCCGTCTGGAATCGTCGTGTTCAGCAACCGTCCAGCCACTCTTGCGAACAAGCCACTCGACGAACGCGGCCAGCGCATCGGGCAAGGATGCCTCAACCGCGGCTGCCGACAGCTTCCTCTGGCCGTAAGGCCGCGGCACAGAGAGCGCAACGACGGATGGCTGTGCCGAAAATTCCTTGCGATATGGACTTAGGGGCACGTAGCCTGCTTGAAGGGTCTCGCCGTCTTCTGTCATCTCGGGTGCAAATGCCGCGTTGACGAGGTTTTGAAGTGACGGCACGGAGCGAAAACTGGTAGTCAATTTGGCAGCGACGGCTTTGTTGGACACCAGCAGGTCGCGTACGGTCTGATACACACCTACGTCACCGCGACGGAAGCGATAGATTGACTGTTTCGGATCGCCAACGACGAAGAGCTTGCCCGCCACGGGCCTAACACGCGACCAATCCTGCTCTGAGGGGTTGTCTGACGCGAGCAGGAGCAACAGCTCGGCTTGAAGTGGATCGGTATCCTGAAACTCGTCCAGAAGGATGTGGGTGATCCGCCGCTGAAAATCACGGCGCGCACCCGGCGAGTCCCTAACAAGGTTGCGGGCGCGAATTAGCAGATCCATGAAATCCAGCGCACCAGAACGACGCTTCAGTTGCTCGTAGGCCTCGATGCTCTCCTGCAATTCAGCCCGCAGCATCGCCGCCAGGTCGGCATTGGCTCGTCGCTCAAATGCCGCAAGCGCCGCGGCCAGCGCGGCCATCGCGCCAAGAAGCTCATCCCGTTTGACAATCGCGCTATAGCGCGGCGCCCCCTTTCTTGAGGGTGACTTAAGCTCGCTATATCGCGCCACCGTAAGCAAATCCGCTTCCAGCCCGTCATAGTCGCGTGCCCGAACTGCCTCTGCCGCGCCGATGCTTTGGCTGAGTTGCCGCAAGGGTCTGGTTACAGCGTACAAAGCGTGATCAGTTTGCTCTGGATTACTGGAGATTGCTGCAAGCAGGTGAAGTTGTTCGACCAGACTGTCAATTTCTTTATCGCGGTTGAAAGGGTCCCGACGCCACGGGGCAGGGAAGTCCCGCCAAGGCAAGACGTGCAGGTAAGTCGTGTTGAAAAGCACGTGCGCAGCAGGTTCGCGCCAGTGCCGCCGCAGAAACCGACGCAACCCTTCCGGGACGGCCTCTAACCTGTTTGGGAACCATGCTAGAAACGCCTGCCGAAACAACTGCTTACTCTGCGGCTCCGTCAGCACTTCGAATGCAGGGTCGATGGCAGCTTCAACCGGCCGCTCTCGCAACAGGTCAGCGCAGAATGCGTGAATCGTGCTAATGCGCGCCTCTTCCAAGTGCGCCAACGCATTCTCAAGTCGCTGTCGTCTCAGCGCGTCCGACTCTCCTGTCCGAGCTCGCTCCAGTTCAGTGCGAAGACGCAGCTTTAGTTCACCGGCCGCCTTTTCCGTGAAAGTTACGGCCACTATGCCGCTGATCGTGGCCTTCCCCTCTCCCATCAGGGCAACAATCCTGTTCACCAATTCGGTCGTCTTGCCTGTGCCGGCCGCCGCTTCGACAACCATATTCTGGTCGAGTGCCGTGCGAATCAGGTCTCGATCTGCCTGGTCAGAGAGAGCTGTCATAGGAGATTTCTCAGAGTCTGGATTTGCTCCAGTCTGTCTTGCGGTTTTCTTGCAATGCGGAGCTCCTCATAGGGACCGCACACCTCGCGAAAATCGCAGCGGTTGCAGGCACCACGCTTCGGCGCGGGCACCAGGAAGGGAACCCCAAGGTGAGTGTCTATCACGCGCAGCACCGCCTCGGCATTACTTCGTGCAACAGCGTTGAGCTCCACTGTTCGTTCGCTGTAATGCCCCGCCGCCGTGCAGTAAGACAATCGTCCTTCCACAAGGGGACGTCCGAGTGCGATTTCCACTGCCATGCCATATAGCGTTGGCTGCAGCACCTCGCCTCCACCGACGACCAAAGGGCTCGGCGCCCAATCGCGTCCCGTCTTGTGATCAGTTATCCGCAGTTCCGTATTGCCCACTCGCTCCTCGATCATGTCCACGATGCCGTGCAGCAGGTATCCGCCCGGAAGCACAACCGGATCGCGAACGCTTGCCGGATCAAGGTCGTCGCCAGCCGGTAAGCCGAATCCGAACTCGAAGTGGATTGGATTCCATTCACCTCCTGACTCGGCGATGACACGCAGCCAGCCTCGCAGGTCTGCGCGAAGGCTCTCCATTTCGTCCTGCCACACCCGTTCTATCGCCGGTGCCAGTTCATCGCGATACTGCGCGGCAACTGCCTTCTGTACTTCATCTAACACTCTGTCCGCAGTCTCAAGGTTGCCCGTGGTAAGGGGCAACACGCCGGCTTCCTTCAGTCGCCTGAGCGTTTCTGCTTGCACGCGATGAAAGATATGACCCCGGGTTAGTGGGTCCAGCTGTTCCAAGGGAAGAGCTTCTTGACGCGGCTCTAGCCGGTGCATCGCGGAGAGAAAGAACTGATAGGGGCATACCGCGAACTTTTGCAAGGCCGATACAGAGTATGGCCGCTTGCAAAGCCGGTACTCCAAGAGTCCCTCGAGTACGGATTGGTTTCGAGTTAAGAAACCGTCCTGTTCTCGCCAATCCCTGCTCCACCGGGCCCATCGTGACTGAAGAGAGCGTTTCAAGTGGGGGTTTAACCTCAGCAAATAGGCCGCACGCCCGCGCACTCGTTCCGCCTTCCCTCGCTGTAAAGGTTCCAGCATGGCGAGATCATGTTCCGCATCATCTATGGCTAGCCGGGGATCAACTGGGGCTGGCCAGGCAAGCCGGCTGTGAGCTACCGCCTCGGCCTGTCGCGCGAGCTGCTCGAAGCTGGCGATTTTTCCGGTAATGGCACGATGTACCTCCAGAGCGTAAAAAGAGGGCACTCGGGGTCGGCCTTCGGCAATCTCAAGCCTCGGGTAGGACAGGAACAGACGCTTTCTAGCTGCTCCAGTTGCCAATGCCAAGAGCAGACGCTCGTGCGCGAGCCGGTCGTTGGTTACGGGAAGCGAGCCAACCAACTTGGCCCGCAGTTCGTCCAGGAGCAATGGATCTTCGCGCAGTTTCTGTGGAAACAGCCGCTCCGCGAGACCTGGAACAAAGACGAATTCAAAGCACCGACCGCGCATTTGTTCGGGCGTTCCCACGAGGACGCTACCGTACCGATACGCAGGCAGCTCTGGTTGAAGATTTGACAGGCGTTCCTGAAGTACGGCGGCTACTTCTTCCAGAGCTACCGGGCCAATCGGACCCATAGGTTTAAGGTCGGCCACAACAGCCAAGACCCGCCCAGGGAAGCGCAGCAACATCGGTGCCAGCCTCTCAAGCAAGACCAGCCATTCGTGCCAATGTGCATTCTGCGGCAGACCAGCCAAGACATCGATCACTGGCAGCGCGAACCTCCGAAGATGCTCCAGATTCTGCAGGTCTCGCCTTAAGGCCTTGGCAGGAGGAGAATCAGCCTCGTCCACTCCCAGCTCTTGCAGCTTTAATTTCAATTCTCTCCCTAACCCATTCAGCCTACGCGCCCAGCGCTCTCTTCCGCCGATGACTGCCGCTTCCACAAGAAGCTCCTCCCACCGCCATGGGGCGCGCAGCGTTCCTTCAATCTGGGGGCGTTTGTCGGAGTCACCATCAACCGGTTCAACGGCAACCGAGGCTTGTGTCCGTCCTAGGCCGAAGGCGTACGACCCAACGGAGCCCAAGGCTTCGTCCTCGCTGAAGATCTCAAATTGCCGATCGCTAGGCGGGCTACCGGATCCGGTCAGTTCGGGTACCTGTCCAAAAGAGAGGTACTCTGCGAACCTCTTTGCGGACAGCCCCTCCCCGGCGCAAGCAAGAAGTGCGAGGAACGCGCGGCCAGCCGGGTCCGGGCGCTTAGTACCTCGGGCGAAGTATGCAGGTATGGTGGCGCGCCCCAGTGCCGTCTCCAATAGGCTAACGTACGTCTTCGGGTCTCTCAGGAGAATAGCCATTTGGTCGAAACGTGCTCCGTGTGCCGCCTCCTGCAGGATCAACCTCGCAATCTCGACGCACTCGCGCTCCTCACCGGGTGCTGAAAAGAACAGCACCGTATCATCTTGCTCCTGCTCGGGTGGAATCGCTTGGGAGAAAAGATGCCGGTTTAATCTACCGAGACTGCGGTTAGCGGAAAGGGAATCGGGAACGAGTTCTTCCATCGAAGGCAGTCCAGCCAGGGCATTCCATGTGCGGGTGTCGCTGGCTGGGATCGTAACCAGCGCCTCGGGAGCGGCCTCAAGAAGGGCCCGCACGAGATCGCTTTCCCGGCTCCACTCGAGCACCGGATCTAGGAGCAACAGGGGCTGGCCGACAAATCTCGCTTCGCCGCCCAACACCGCTTTGGCTGCAGCCTGGAATATTTCCGCACGATCTGCAAGGGAGGCATCGACCAGTTGCTGTTCGTAATTCCTGAGTAGTTCGGCGTTATCGCTTCCCGAGGCGCTCAGGGCTTGCAGTTGGTCCGGCGAAACTCTCGACAACCGGATCTCCAACAATGTTCTGATGGCCGTGCGGACGAAACCTGGTAATTGGGCAACCGGCGCGAAATACCTCAGGTGTCCTTTCTTAAGGCTTTCGAAGGCTGCACGCGCTGCGACAGCTTCAGCGCCGAGGCTGCTCGCCGGCGTGCGGCGACTTTCCGCCAGGCGAGGCAGGGCGAGCCGGGCAGCCAACTGCATCAGGCTGAACCGATGCAGTCCAAAAGTCGCGGTGCGCGAGCATGCGACCTCCCGCGCCAGATCGTCCACTGCATCACGCCCTGCTCCGACCATCAGGATCTCGGTGCCGGGCGGGGATTTGGCGATAAATTCGCCGGCAACACGGAGGCGCTCGACAGCCGATGGTGAACGGAGAACCCGAATCATTCTGAAACCACGAATGTAGCTTATTTGGCGGTGTCAATCACTGCAAGACTGACGGTCCGGAAATAGCAGCACGGGAATCGTTTGCATTTGGACATCCGAGGCGTTCCAGCGTAGGCCAGTATTGCAGACTCTTGGGAGCGCCGTTCGCGAAAGCGGTAAGGTAGACCGCAGCTCGGCTGTCCATTGCCTGTCCAAGATCTATTGGTTCGACAGAAACCAGCGGTCTCGCTTATCATGACGACAGTCAATCCACTCGAAGTCGTTGTCTGAGTCTTAACCTAGTGCGAGCAATAGGCGGTTACTAGGACCGAAATCATTCCCTGCTCGACCTGATTGGACTGTCGGCTAAACAAACCAAGGGTTCTCCACTGAAGACTCAAGAAAAGTCCTAGTGATCGAGTGCAGAGTTGCCTTCAGCCGCGCCTGATTCCTGCTCGTGCTGCAGCCACGAGGCAAGTCGATTCTGTTGCCGTATTTTCACATCGATGCAATAGCTCATGCGCTCTATCGACTGTTTTAGAGATCGTTCCGCGGCAGGGGCAGGATGAGCTGTAAAGAAATTCTTTACCTGCTCGCGCAGACTTCGATCGCAGAAGGAGCCTGTGGCCTGCACGATAGTGCCACCGGCGAACGCCCCACCCAGCTTTTCAATACCAGCCCAGTGATCCCGGACAAAAGTCCATGCCTGCGTTTCCACCCCCGGAATTTGCATGACAGCAGAAATCAGATAAGGGCTGTCTTGCGAACGCATGTCTCGAGACAAGGCGAATTGCAAAGTACGCTCAACTAGCTTTGGGTCGCGAAAACGGGCTAAGGTGCTCACATCCCGGAAATAGATCTCAGGTGTTTTAGCATTCTTTAGATCGGCTGCAATCCTGTCGTAGAAGACTTCGTCTCCGCGGGAAGCAGCCGCTTGCAACGCAGAAAGAGCGATTTCTCGGTTCACCGAACTTTGCTCTGTCAGGGCCTCATCGGCTATCTTTCGAGCCAGGGACTGGGTTTGCGGATCGCGAGCCACATAGGCAAGTGTGAACAATAAATTTGCGCGCAGGGCATTCAGTGACTCGCGTTCTCCTGCCTTGGGTACCCAGCCTACGTCGTCCGCGATCGGTTTCAACAGCTGATACACCCACAAGCCATACGATTTGCTATCCGAGTCGTTGGTCAGGCGTTCGCTAATGTAGGTTAGTTGAGCAAGCAGTTGCCCCAATACCGCATCATTGCGATCCGACTCGAGACCCTCCGCCAATCTCAGATAGTCTCCGATAGGTTCGCGATCTACCATCACGGACGCCCACACATCGGACAGCAGCATGATGCGTTCGGCCGGCTTCAAGGCCCGTTCTATGTCTTTGGCCATGGAGCGCACGGCCTCCGATTCGTAAGCGGAATGGTAAAACCCCATCGCACCGGCGTTGACGAATTCCCAGGAAGTGCAACTCGGCAAGGTCAGCGTCGCCTGCTTTTTGCTGACCAGCTCGCAGCTTGTGGGAGAGTCCGCAGAAGCCGAGCCACCTCTGATGCATACCGGAACCTGCCACAATTCCGGGCTACTCTGCTCCAGCCGAATTCGGTCGTAAAAGTAGCGTTGTTGCTCGAGTGAGACGACCTGGGATTTATGGGAACATTTTGCGTTGACAGTGAGCAAAGGCAAGCCGGCCTGCTCTACCCAAGTGGGCATGAGTCTGTCCACTGGCTTTTTCGAGATTTCTGTTTGCACGGTCCAGAAGTCAGCCGCGGCAGCGTTCCGGTAAGAGTATTTCTTCAGATAGGTATTTATTCCCGCACGAAATGTCTCCGGACCGAGGTAAGACTCGAGCATCCGCAGCACAGCAGCGGCTTTCCCGTAGGTAATCGCGTCGTCCAGCTCGAGTATTTGCTCGGGTGTATCGGCGGGCTGGTGGATCGGGTGGGTGTTTACCAGGGAATCTAGATCGATGGAATTTACCGTATCATTCGCGTTGTCGATATCGACGTTCCAGTCCGGCTTCCAAGCGGCTACTGGTTTACTCGACATCCAGCTGGCAAAGCCCTCGTTGAGCCACTTGTCATCCCACCACTCCATAGTGACAAGGTCACCGAACCACTGGTGCGCCATCTCGTGAGCGATGACCGATGCCACAGTTTTCTTCAGACTGATGGCGGCGTGCTTTTCGTCCAATAAAAGGAGAATTTCTCGGAACGTGATGCAGCCGGTGTTCTCCATTGCGCCAGCGGAAAAATCGGCAAGACCCACCAAGTCCAGCTTTCCGTAGGGATACTTGATTCCGAAGTAGTTATCGTAAAACCGCAAATTGTGTTGCGCAGCCGCCAGCGCGAATGTGCCGAGTTCTTTCTTGCCGGTGCTGGCGTACACGCGAATAGGAATCCCGTCCGCTGAACCTTCCACATATTCGAAATTTCCTACCACGATAGCGACCAAATATGATGACATCTTGGGGCTAGTGGCGAATTGGACCGTGTGTTTCTCGCCCGGACTGGGCATGTCGGAGATTACCTTGCCGTTAGAAATCACAGCCAATCCTTTGTCAGCCACCACCGTTACATCAAAGCTGGCTTTGTAGGCAGGCTCGTCAAACGAAGGGAAGGCACGCCGGGCGTCGGTGTCCTCAAGCTGGGTAGCAGCGTATTTCCGCCCCTGATCATCCTTGCCAATGTAAAACCCGCGCATCTGCTCATTCAGAATTCCTCTGTAATGCACATGTATGACTGCGCGACCGACCGGAAGCGATCTACCTACTGCGAAAGTCGCGATTTGCTTTGCTTGATCGACCGTGACTTTGGCGGTTTCGATGCTACCACCGCTCTCGATGGTCACGTTTTGGAAAGCGATATCGACGGCATTCAGTACGATCTCGGAACTGGGCTTCAGAAGATGGACCGTAATGGTCTCATCCCCGTCGAAGACATTTTTTGCAAGGTCAGGCGTGAAGGTGAGCTTGTAGCTATCAGGAACGGCGATTTGCGGCAGTCGCTCCGCCGCGCAAAACGAAGCCAGCGACAATAGCGCAACCATCCAGAAAGTCGATCTCATCTTTGATATTCCACCTCGAGGCATGACGGTTCAGCCCTTTTTATAGCAGGTGTCGGAGCCCGGTTCTTGAACCGTCTTAACCTCTCCGAAAGCTTCTAATACCATCCGAGACCACGTCGGACTGCCCGGCGAAACGCGGACGGAGTGAGCCCGGTTGACCTCTTGAACATTCGGGAAAGGTGAGCATGGTCGGCGAAACCACAGGCGTAAGCTACGTCCGCTATGGTGTGATTCGAGATGAGAAGGCGGTCGAATGCTGTACGGATACGGACTTGAGCGCGGTAGTCGCCGAATGTCGATCCCGTAAAGCGACGAAAGCTTCGAGCCACATGCACAGGGTGCACGCCAACCTCATGAGCGACGCTCGCCAGGGAGAGCCTCCGGTCATCGATAGCAGTGGCCATTTCGAGGGCATGCTGGAACCAAAATGGCGGCTGGCGATCGAGAGTACCCGAGCAAAAGAAACTAAGCAGCTCAGTGGCGAGATCGTGGATCTTAGGTCCGTCGCGAGCTAACGCACAGTACAACTCGAGGCCGAGTGAATACAGATGACCACCGCGGAACATGCGAGCCTGCGGGTCTACTTTGAAGTCCTGCGCAGCATCATCCAGCCACGAGCGACCGATTTCGAGATCAAGGAGGAGGCCACCGGTGCTATGAAACTGGTCGGCGTGGACCTCACCGCTGGGATGCCATATCACGGTTCCCGATGAACAGGCGCGTTCCTCCTGATGAGAGACTTCTCTATAGCCACCCGTCAGAAGAAAAGAGACATACGCTCTGGCGTGCTCGTGCACGGGCAGAATGGTGCTGGGCAAGTACGATTTTTCGGTGAGCTGAAATGGACCGATCTGCCTCTGACGAAGAATGTTAACCATGAGGTTCATTCGAAAGCTCGGCTTCGAACCGGTCCAGACTCGGCGTATGGTGGGAAGGAACTCCGTGCCTTGGGGGACGTTCCAAATCCCTCCTCCGTTGGGCAATCGCAACACCGAGAACCCAAATTTCTCATGAATTAGACGGCCTGTATTGGGTTCTGTAAGCGCAAGAATAGATCTGCCCTTGTGTGGATGGTGGTGAGCAAGCCACCCATTGTCAAGTTCCGGGCAGAAGGGCGTCGATCAGGTTCCACTTCTCCGACAAAATGCTGCCGGACGGGACTGCAATTCTGAAGCAGCATCAGGATGTCCGGGAGTCGGAGTGTTCCCGCCAAGCACACCAGCGGGCCGAGAGCGATGACACTAACGTTGGAGGGGCGCTGGTTTCAAGACACCGGTATCCATGCAACTTATTACCTTCGTTAATATCCATCCTTCAATAAGAATTCTGTTCTCTGTGCTTTCGCGACGCACTTCGTCACCACCCTCGTCGCCCTAACCACGAAGCCTTCGGGCAGGATCCTGAGGATGGTGTGCATCCGCTCTACGGATTCAGTGCGAGTCGGCCTCGTCTTGCTCTGCAGCGCGGTCCGGAGGTGGCACTACTACGCTGGACAAACTCCCTTCCGCGCTCAGCTTTTGGAATGTCGCAAGTTCTGAATGTTGCAGATCCGCCCAGTGAGCCTGCAGTTGATCATTTTCCTGCTTCAGCTTCCGAAATTCCCTTTGTTCGGATTCGGTGGGAGCCGAGTCGGCACTACGAACATCCATAGCGAGGTACGCGAATCTCGCGTCGAGTTGCGGAGGGTATGCTAGCGAGTCTTCGCTGGCGCTAATGGTCAAATCGATAAGACCGTCTCGTACCGCGACCAATTTCTTCTCAAGGTCATCTGCCGACGCCGAGATGGTTTTGGCTCTGGGGTTTTCTGGCAAACGACGCTTCAGACTGGCCAATTGCGATCTCACGTCCTGGATCTGGTTTACGGTGTCATAAACAAGGTTCAGTTCGTCCTGGATTTGGAGAAGTAAGGCCAACTGCTGTGCCAGGTCGTCTTGGCTGACGTTAACCCGCGGATCGAGTTTCAGTTCAAGCGGCACAGTCTGGCTTTGACTTCCTACGGTTAGCCGCACCTGATACTTACCGGGGATAGCGACCGGGCCATCCGCCCCCGTTCCGTACTCCCAGAGATAGTAGCCCGGAACGCGGTGCGCCGCCTCGTAGCGTAGGTCCCAAACAAAACGGTTGAGGCCAGCTTCCGGTTTCAGCTCCTTCTCCGGTTTCTTATCGTCGGGATCGAGCGGTTCGTCCAATGGTTGAAGCTCTGCGCTGGAGTACTTGCGAATCACCTTTCCGCTAGAATCCAGGATTTCGATTTTGGCCTCAGTCCCAGCTTTGGGAGCGTTCTTGAGGAAGTAATACACCACCGCGCCGGCAGGCGGATTTTGTCCAACACCCTTACGCAGATGCCGTTCTGGCTTCGCACCGGCTTGAATGCGAAAGGCTGGCGCGGGCGCATAGAGAAAACTGTCTTTCTGTGCGATGTCGTCGCTGTACTGCCGGAGCGGAGTAATGTCATCGAGAATCCAGAACGCCCTGCCATGCGTAGCCACGACGAGGTCATTATCTTTCACAACTAGATCGTGGACGGGCGTGGTGGGCAGATTCAGCTGGAGAGGTTGCCATTTGCCGCCGTCGTTGAAGGAAACATACATTCCTTGCTCTGTGCCGGCGTAAAGTAACCCGCGTTTTTTCGGGTCTTCGCGAACCACGCGCACGAACGTTGTGTCAGGAATTCCTGTTGTGGTCTTGGTCCAAGTTTTGCCGTAGTCACTGGTTTTGTAGATAAATGGGCGAAAGTCGTCACTCTGATGACGATCGGCGGCGACGTACGCCGTTGCCGGATCGTGCACAGAAGCATCGATCTGGCTGATTCGGCTCCATTCCGGCAAGTCTTTGGGGGTGACATTAGTCCAGCTCTTGCCCCCGTCGCGAGTGATCTGGATCAAACCGTCGTCGGTGCCAACCCACAGCAGGTCCCTGGTGATGGGGGATTCGGCAACAGCAAAAATCGTGTCGTAATATTCAGTGCCGGTGTCGTCTAACGTGATATTCCCACCCGATGGCTGCTGCTTGCTTTTGTCATTGCGGGTGAGATCCGGACTGATCGCTTCCCAGTGAACGCCTCCGTCGGTGGTCTTAAACAGACGTTCGCCGGCGTGGTAAAGCGTATTGGGATCATGCGGCGATATCAGTACGGGTGCAGTCCATTGGAAGCGGTGCTCAAGGCCCGCGGCGCCGCGCGCATCCGATAGCTCCGGCTGTTCAGTAATGGCCTTGACCTGTCCCGTATGGCGGTCATAGCGGGTGATGTTGCCCTGATAGTCGGCAGCATAAACAATGTTTGGATCAGAAGGGAAGGGGGCGATGTAGCCTGCCTCCCCGCCGCCGACGTCATACCAATCGGAGCGGTCAATGGCGCCATCGTCACTTCGACTTCGGATGGCGACCGTTCCGCTATCCTGCTGCGCCCCATAGATGCGATACGGCGTAGCCGTATCTGTGGTGACGTGGTAGAACTGCGCGGTGGGTTGATTATCTTGCTGGGTCCAACTCTTGCCGCCATCGAGCGTGATCGTAACACCGCCGTCATTGCTTGCGATCATGCGGTGAGTATCGAGCGGGTCAATCCACAGGCCGTGGTTGTCGCCATGGGGAATGCGGACTTTGTTAAAAAGGTGGCCTCCATCGGTCGAGCGATAAGCATCGACATTCATGATGTAGACCGTGTCCTCATCCCTCGGGTCCGCGATGACATGCATGTAGTACCAGGGGCGCTGCCATAGGCTGTGACTCGGGTTGACCAGCTGCCACGAGTCGCCGCCATCATCAGAACGGTACAAACCGCCGTCCGGATTACGGGCTTCGATCAATGCATAAACGCGCTCAGAATTGGCTGCAACCGCCACCCCGATTTTTCCATACGGCCCTTTAGGAAGACCGTGTTGCTCGAGCTGCTTCCAGGTGGTGCCTCCATCCGTGGAGCGATAAAGACCGCTTCCTGGGCCGCCGCTGGACATGTTCCAAGAAGTGCGCCGCGCCTCCCAGAGGGCGGCAAACAGAATGTTCGGATTTTGGGGGTCGAAGGACACGTCGATGCCCCCGGTATTCTCGTCTTTGTACAGAACTCTTTCCCAGGTTTTGCCTCCGTCAGAGGTACGGAAAATTCCGCGCTCAGAATTCGGGCCATATGGATGTCCAAGGGCTGCGACGAACACAATGTCAGGGTTAGTCGGATGGATGATAACGCGTCCAATCGCACGGGATTCGCGCAGCCCAACGTTTTTCCAGGTCTTACCTCCATCCAGGCTCTTGTACACACCGTCGCCATGAGAAATATCCCCGCGGATGCACGCTTCCCCGGTGCCTGCATACAGAACACTATGGTTGGAATTCGCAACGGCGAGACTGCCGATTGAAGATGTACCTTCCTTGTCAAAAATTGGCGACCAAGTCATGGCCCCGTCGGTAGACTTCCAAACGCCGCCACCGGTTGCACCGAAATAATAAGTGGTCGGATCTCCTGGGATGCCCGCCGCCGTCAACGACCGGCCACCACGGAAGGGACCGATAAGGCGGTACTGCATTCCCTTGAACGGTTTTTCTTCCGGCCTCGTGGCCTCCGGCTCGGCGTTTGGCGACTTCTGTTCTGCTGCGCTGGAGGGTTTTGAAGTCTCAGCAGTGGGTTTGCTAGCTTTCGACTGCCGCTCGGGTTTAGCTTGCGCCACGCTCGCTGCGGCGAGAACAACCAATAAGGCGAGTGAGCAAGAAAAAGCTTGAACTACTGTGCCGATGAACTTTTGGGGCGGCCAACTAGTATCAAACATAGCAGTTTCTCTCCGGGGAGGTTGAATGGATCGCTAAATGCTAATGCGGCGGCAAGCAACGCGCAACTGGTGCGCCGGTCGACCGGTTCAGCCGGCCAGCATCTGGGCGGTGCAAGGCTGAGCCTCGTTTGTGTCGGGTGTTACGGTAAGCACCATTTTGTCAGCCTCGGGCAACTCACAGCAGACCAGGTGGCTCCGCTCGCGGACACAAGTCTACGAGTAACCGATGCGCAACTTCGCCTGGCCCAGTCGGCCTCGGATGGGTTCGCCCCGCCTGGC
>JBPYDQ010000389.1:0-7140 GCA_051986135.1 Terriglobales bacterium
GAAATGGCTTCATCATTAGCTTTTTGGAAGATCTGGGCGGTTCCACCATCCGCCACCCAACGCTTGGAATAATGCTGCGGTATCAGCGTAGCGATTGGTCTGGGCTTGAACCAGGTTGATAAGTGCCTGCTGATAAGCCTGCTCTGCGCTCAGTAGGGTGAGATAGCTGACGTAGCCGACCTGCATTTGTTTGGCAGTGAGGTCGAGTGTGACTTTGGCAGCATCGCGCGCCGCTGCCGCTGCTTTTAGGGCATCATCGTCCTGATCGAGAGCATGTAGGGTGTCCGCGACATTTTCAAACGCGGTTAACACCGTACTGCGGTATTGTTCCGAGGCTTGAACGTAGGCGGCTTTTGCAGCGCGCTCGCGGGCTACGAGTGTGCCACCCTGAAAGATGGTCTGCGTTGCACCTCCCGCCAGATCCCAAAAACCAGTTCCTGCGGAGAACATCTTGGTGAAGACGAGCGCCATGGTGCCGACATCTGCTGTCAGGTTGAAGCTCGGCAGGCGGTTCGCTCTTGCGACTCCGATAAGAGCACTGGCAGAATGCAGGTTCTCATCTGCCTGGCGGACGTCTGGACGCTGCTCCACGAGCTGCGATGGAAGGCTTAGTGGTAATTCCCGTGGCAGTTGCAAACTAGAAAGTTCAAACTTCTCGGGCAAGTCCTCGTTCGGCAGTCCGCCGGACAATGCGATGAGAAGATCCCGTTGTTGCGCCAACTGTTTCAGCAGTGGCGGTAGAGTAGCGGTGACTTGCGCAAGTTGGGATTCCTGCGCCGCAACATCGAGCCGGCCCACGTAGCCCTTCTCGAATTGCTTGCGCAGCGCATCGAGCATGTGAGTATTGATTTCGATGAGTTCACGCGTGGCATCAATCTGCGCTCGCAATGACGCCTCTTGGATCGCTGCCGTCACAACATTTGAACTTAGAGTGATATGCGTCGCGGCTAATGCAAAGCGGGCTTGTTCCTTTTGAGCTTTCAGGGACTCAACTGTCCGTCGATTCAGACCAAACACATCCGGCACGAACGAAACGGCAACCTGTGGAGTATAGAGGCTGTAGTAGAGGGCGCCGTTGGCGGTAGCTGGCGAGATTACAGTGGATGTCTTCGAGTGATCTGCCGAAAAGCTACCCGTAAGCACAGGATAGTAACCCCCGCGCTGCGCAGTTACATTTTCCTTCGCCACCTGCAATGCCGCTTGTGCTGCTTTGATATCGGGATTGTTCTTGAGCGAACGCTCGATCAGCTCGTTGAGCGGCTTTGAGTGGAATAGAGCCCACCATTCTCCGGAAATGTCTTTCCCTTCAAGAAACTGCTGTGCTTCTCCCCCGCTGACATTGGGCGTGGCGGTGCTAGTAGTCGGCGGAGTTGGCGTGTAGCCAGGAAACCTCGGCGCCGCAGGCCTCTTATAGTTCGGGCCGACCACGCAGCCAGTCGTGAACAGCAGCGCTGAGACCAGAACCAGAGTGAAACGTGTTTTTGCTGTGCAAGTCATGAGCATCAATTCAATGTCTGCGGTGGACCTCAGATCCGTTAACCGTTTGTGTGTTCCTCCTTGTCGGTCCGCCGAGCCCTGCAGGAATCAGAGCGAGATTGCGACCGTGCCGGGATTGTGGCCCGCCAATCGCAGAACCAGTTGATGGCCGGATCGCTCCACCATGCGGATTGGCGATTCTGCCTGCGAGCGCACGGGGTTTGTTTAAGGTCGGTTGCTCAAGTTGCAAGCCATCTTGGGATCTAGAGAGGCCCCGAATGTTCCGAGGCGGCTTTTGACGGCGCGGCATGGGCAGTCTCGATTGGCTTCGCACCTGGGGCTTGTTGCGAGAGTGGCCGCTCTCCCCGTGTTGATGCGAAGCACTCGCTTCCATATGATCTTTACCTTGGTTAGCGGTAGGAGCCTGCCGCTGATTACTCGCACGACCACTGACCGTGGTTGAACTCCTAGAACCCTGTCGGAGTGCATGATTAGCGGCAGAGGCGTGAGCTGGCCCCAGGCCCAGCACACAGCCCGTTGTCACAAGAATTAGACCCGCAGCCTTCATTTCGATTCAGCCTCCTGTTGCGAGCCGTTCTCGCCACCCAGGAAGAACATGCGCAGTGCAGGCACGACCAGCAGCAGCATGATCGGACCAACCAACATCCCGCCTACAATCACGGTTGCCAGCGGACGCTGCACCTGGCTGCCGATCCCGGTGGAAATCGCCGCCGGAAACAGCCCAATGCAGGCCGAGAGCGCCGTCATCAACAGCGGCCGCATACGGGAAGTGGCAGCGCGGTACATCGCATCCGTCGGTGTACCTCCGCGAAGCTGCCGTTCCTGGGTGTAGTAAGTGATCATGAGGATGCCGTCCATGACAGACACGCCAAAAAGCGAGACGAAGCCGATAGCGGCGGATACGCTGAAACTAAGACCCGATACATAGAGAGCCAGCACGCCGCCCGCCACCGCAAAAGGGATTCCTGCCAGCGACAGGAGGCTGTCGCGAAGCGAGTTGAACTGTGTGTAAAGAAGTCCAATGATTAAGACGAGACTGACCGGCACGACGACTTCGAGGCGCTTTTTGGCCTCTTGGAGATCGCCGAACTCGCCTGCCCAGACGAGATGGTACCCGGAAGGAAGCTGCACATTCTTTACGATCCGGTCCTGCGCTTCTTCAACTGTGCTGCCGAGGTCGCGCCCGCGCACGCTGAACTTCACCGGGATGAACCGCTGCATGCTTTCGTGATAGATCCAGGCCGCGCCTGTGTCCAAGGAAATGTTGGCAAGTTCACTGAGAGGAATGTAGGCGTTTTGTCCGCTGGCGGTCGTGTAGGCAACTTTGATGTTGCTGATTTTGTCGATGCTATCGCGGTATTCCGGTGTGTAACGCACCACAAGGTCGAACTGGCGGTCTCCCTCCAATACTGAAGTTGCGACGGCTCCGCCCATGGCGGCCTGGATGACCGAATTCACGTCTCCGGAATTGAGGCCGTAGCGCGCCGCCTTCTCACGATCGACCTTGATGTTCAGGTTGGGCTGGCCGAGGACGGGGAAGATGCCGAGATCGGTGACGCCGCGCACCTGGTTCATTTGATCGCGAACCTGCTCGGCTAGTTTTGTCAGCACTCCGAGATTGGGGCCGACGATCTTGACGGAATTGGAGCCCTTGACACCTGAGACCGCTTCTTCGATGTTGTCCTGAATGTATTGTGAAAAATTGAAGATGACTCCAGGCAACTCATTTTGCAACTCGGTTTGAATCTGCTCGGTCAGCTTCTCTTTGGTGAGGCCTCGTGGCCACTCGTCAAAAGGCTTGAGCGGTGCAAAGAGTTCGACGTTGGAAAATGGTGCGGCATCGCTGCCGTCGTCGGGCCGGCCATGTTGGGAAACTACGGTAACAACTTCGGGGTGGCGCAAGAGAATCTCGCGCATTTTTCCGCTAGCGGCCTCGCCATCCTGCAGAGAGAGTGTCATGGGCATCGATGCCCGGATCCAGAAGTTACCCTCTTCGAGGTGGGGCAGGAATTCGCTGCCTAGTCTCGATGCCAACAACCCGGATATTACGAGAAACGCAACCCCAATTCCAACGGCAAGTGCGCGACGATTCAGGGCGAGGCGCAGCGAGGGATTGTAGATACGGTGCAACACCCGAACGAAGATGGTTTCTGTTTCCTTCACATGTTCGGATAAGAGTATGGACGCAAGCACTGGCGTGACGGTAAAGGTCGCAATCAGCGCCCCCGCTAACGCGTATCCATAGGTACGTGCCATCGGCCCGAATATCTGGCCTTCGACTCCTTGCATAGTGAACAAGGGCACGAACGCGGCCACAGTGATAAGGGTCGAAAACAGGACCGCCTTGTCCACTTGAATCGCGCTGATCAGAATCATGCGCAGACGATCGGTCCACTTGTAAGCCGCTGCTGCATGTCCAGGCAATCTCGTCGGGTCAGGTCCCCAAAAGCCCTCGGTCAGGCGCTGGAGCAATCCCTGCCTCTCTTCCGCGTCCAACTGGAAATTGCGGAAGATGTTCTCAACCAGGATCACAGCCGAATCGATAATGATCCCGAAATCCACAGCGCCCAGTGAGAGTAGATTTGCGCTTTCACCGAAAATGACTAGCAGAATAATGGCGAAGAACAAGGCGAATGGAATGTTCAATCCAACAATGACAGCGCTGCGAAGGTTCCCCAGGAAAATCCACTGGATAAGGAACACCAGTAGGCATCCGAAGATCAGATTGTGCAGAACCGTGTGTGTCGTGACCGCGACCAGCCTGGAGCGATCGTAAAACGGAACAACCTTGACGCGCGGCGGCAGGCTGCCGTCGTGATTCAGCCTGTCAATGGCCGCCTTGACTTTGGGAATCATGTCGGCGGTCTTTTCCGTGCGTCGCTGCACGACGATCGCACCGATCACGTCATCATTCCGGTCGCGGCCTAAAATGCCGAGCCGTGGCCGGTATCCGACTTGCACCCTGCCGACATCTCTTACTAACACCGGGACTCCGTTCTCTTGGCTTAGGACGACATTCTCGATGTCTTCAACCTTGTAGCCTTCCCGCAAGTCATCGTTGCCCCCATCGTCGATCAAACCGACACCGCGAATGTTGATCGACTGCTGGCCGATGCGAATTTCTCGACCGCCTACGTTGATGTTTGCATTGCCCAGCGCGGTGAGAATTTGAGGCACTGTGACGCTGTAGGCTTCGAGCTTATGAGGGTCCACCTCCACCTGAAATTCTTTCGTGGGGCCGCCCCAGCTATTGACAGCGGCAATGCCCGGGATCGTCAGTAAGCGACGTGCGACGATCCAGTCCTGAACAGTACGCAGATTTGTGATTCCAAAGTGCGGCGGGCCGACCACTTGATAGCGATAGATTTCGCCAGTTGAACTGTTCGCCTGGATTGTGGGAACCAAGCCACCCGGCAGGCTGACGTTCTGCTGCATGGCGATCGATGCCTGGCTGTAGGCGAAGTAATAGTCCACGCCGTACTTAAAGGTGACACGTACAAACGACAGACCATAGAAGGATGTGGAACGGATGACATCGATTCCAGGCGTGGCGTATAGCCCAATCTCCATGGGGATGGTGTAATAGCGCTCCATCTCCTCAGCAGAAAGACCAGGCGCCTGAGCTGTAATTTCAAGAATTACTGGAGTTGGGTTCGGATACGCCTCGATGTTGAGCAGCTTGAAAGCAACGAATCCGGCACCCGCAAACAACAGTAGTCCCAGCACCACAATTGGGCGGTGGCTGAGGCAAAAGCTGATGAGGGACTTGAACATGATTCGTGGTTAGGAAAAAGTTCTGGCTTAGTCTGACGGTGGCGCCTCCAGCATGTTGCTGAGGAATACTGCACCGTCGTTAACGACCGACTCTCCCTGCTGCAAGCCATCGAGAATCTGCACTTGGCCGTTTTGTCGCAAGCCCGTCTTGATTATTTTTTGTACGAAGTGTCTACGATCGGTCGTGACCCAAGCCACCATGGTGCCGTCAGGTTCGCGAACCACACCATTCGCGCGTATAGCCGTCGCTAGCAAGGGACCATCGATGCGGATGACAAAGTTTGCAAGCATCCCCGGACGCAGTTCATTCTTGGGGTCTGCGATTTCGGAACGGATTGTAACTCGATGCGTGTTGGGGTCAACCGCTTCGTAGATTTTGGAGACTTTTCCTTTGAACATACGAACCGGGTAAGCCATCACCTTGACCTCGACCGGCTGCCCCAAGTGATAAGAAGCACTCTCGCCCTCAGGCACGTTGGCCAGCATCCACTTGACCGTTACATTGGCTACCGAGTACGGTGCGGGCGGAGTGCCCGGCTGCACCAAAAGCCCAGCGGGTGCGTTGAAGGCTGTGACTCTACCGGAGATCGGGCTGCGCACGACGAGTGCGGGGTCGATTTTGCGCGAAGCGATCATCTGGTCGATCTCGGGGTCTGTCTTGCCAAACACACGTACTGCATCGCGCGCCGCTTTGAGGGCACCTTCAGCAGTCTGTTGATCGGAGATTGCTTGCTCCAACTCCTTCTGCGGGACGCCGACATTGGTCGTGTAGAGTTCTTTGGCTCGTGCCAGTTCTTTGGTGGTCAGTTCGTAGGTCGCCGCAGCGCCAATCAGCGTGGATTCAGCCTGGATGAGGTCGGGGCTCTTGATCGTGTATAGAGGCTGGTCTTTCTGAACTTGGGTACCAAGTTCCACGAGAGCCTTGATGATGGTGCCTTGATACGGCGGAAAAACATCGACCGAAAGGTCGTCGGCGTAACTGATATTGCCCACCGCCTGCTTTTCAACATCAAAGCTGTAGGTTCCGACCGGCTCAATCTTGACGGAGTTCAATTGGCTTGGCGACAGATCGACTGCGGCATTGGTTTGCGATGAGCTCGATACCGAGCTGTTTTCCCGTGCCGGATTCGTGCTGGATTGACCACGACCGGAGAGGAACACAGCCGCCGCGATCACGAGCGAGGCGATGGCCACAACGGCTACGGCAGTTCTCTTGTCGCGGTGTAACGAGTTTTTCATTGCTTTCTTTTACAGCTCAGCTACAGCTCAGCGTCCTGGAGCCTTGCTGCGCAACGTTCGCGCCGTGACTCGATTCCGTAAACGCTTTTTGTTTTTCCCGCTCTTTGACAACCGTGACATCAACTCGGCAAAACCGACGTACAACACCGCGAAGTACAACAGAGCAGCGAATAGCCCAATGGCTATCAGAACGTAGCGATTCCACACCTCATAGTTCACCTCAATGCTCCGGTGAAGGACCTCGTCAACTGCAACAACTGACGCAGTCTCGAGAAGGGACGCGTCCTGGCGTGCCGTGTCTGTAGCAACTTTGCCCGATGACGAACGCGCCCGCCGCACCTGCATCGGCGGCTTTGTAGCTGATTCCCTGAGGCGCTATAGCTTGTTCCACTCTCCGCAGTTCAATGTTGACTTGAGTGTAAGTCCTTTGGCATGAAGGCGTTCCATATCTTTCGATCCGGGAGCGCGTATCTTTTGGAAGCTGAGCCTATCTTTTGGCTAACCGCCGCGAAAACGGTTTTCAGCAGTGCGTGAAATAGCGCAAGATTTAAGCGTAAGCCATGGACCTGCTATCCATCTATGCACCCGAAAACCGCACCAGAATGCTCGTCGCGGCGGCTCTCCTTACCG
>JBPYDQ010000390.1:0-5063 GCA_051986135.1 Terriglobales bacterium
TCAACTACAAACCTGCCTACGCGTATCAGTACAGTCTCGAGGTGCAAAAGGCGATAGCCGGCAGTACTTTGACCCTCGGATACATAGGTTCGGTCGACCGCCGTCTGCAAACAACATTTAACCTTGACGCTCCCTTGCCACCGCTGGGCCCGGGTGGATGCGGTGCCACATATGCGATCAGTCTTCCGGATACGGGACCTCTGCATTGTCAGCCGTACTACAACCAGTTGCCACTCACTTCCGGACTCTTTGAGAACATGAGCACCGGCGAATCGAAGTACAACGGCGTCCAGATCGATTTTCGTCACACCGGTTCCCGTGGGCTTACCTTCGACACGAACTATAACTATGGCCGCAACCTTACCGATGCCAGCACCGGCGGTTCCGGCGGCGGTCTCTACGGTCTGATTCCAGGAGACACCAATTATGACTGGGGCAATGGGATGCTTGACATGCGTCACCGCTGGACCGCGACGCTGTCGTACGACCTGCCGTTTGGAAAATCGCTCACCGGTTTCGCCGGTGGAGCAGCAAAAGGCTGGAGCGTCAATACCCTGATCATATGGGCTAGCGGCCTACCCACAACGGTGGTCAACGGTGCTGCCCCGCAAATAAACAACGGCTCGAACCCGGATCGCCCGAATGTCGTCGGGCCACTTTATCCGACACAGCGCAGTCTGAGCGAATGGTTCAACATCGCGGCGTTCGGGTTGCAGCCATTTGGGACGGCTGGTAATGAACACAATAACCAAATCTATGGTCCCTCGGCCAAGAGTGTGGCGTTCTCCATATTCAAGAACTTCCCGATACGAGAAGACGCCGCGCTACAGTTTCGCGTCGAAACCTTTAACCTGTTCAACACGCCGGTATTTGCGGAGCCAAATACGACAATCAGCGCGTTTGGCAGCAATAACGTCCCCACAAACGCCGGCCAGTTCGGCGCAATCACGCAGACCAACAGCAACTTCCCCGCACGCCAAATCCAGTTAGCGCTGAAACTGTTGTTTTGAGAGCAAACCTCTCGCCGGTGACCGGACGCCGGCCATCGGCGAGAGGTTATGCATCACTCGGGAGAGATATCTGCGACTTACGAGAACGCATGGCCATGGTAGACTCACCGATTTTTGGCTGGAGCGAACGACCTGCAAAGCATTTTCGAGCCGCGCGGGAGGTTTAGAACCTGTTGTAAATCCTTTGCCCCTTGTTAATTGAATTGAGTGCCTGTAGCCTACGCGCCGAGGTTCTTCCGTGAGGGACAGCCGTGGGAGACACACTTGGCGAGCGCGCGCCGCGCTGAGATCAGGCGTGGCACAGGCGTCGCTGTAACAAAAGATCCTGAGGGAGATTAGTGAATGGTACCGTCGGACGCAAAAAGATTGTTTCGAGAAATATTCTCAAACATTCGTTCGGCGACGTTGGTCAATTTGGCGTTCGCGCTGTGCATTGCCGGTCCGGTTGCGTCAGTCAAAGCCCAGCAAGAGAAGGAGCCCGATTGGAATTGGAGTGTCTATGGCGGCGAACCTGCGGATGGACACTACGTGCCTCTCAAGCAGATCAACAAGTCCAATGTAGGGCAGCTTCAAGTTGCATGGACTTACCCTACGCAGGACAGCCTGTCTTACTCGTTCAATCCACTCGAGGTGGACGGACTTCTGTTTGTGCAGGCCAGGAACACATCCTTAGTTGCAATCGATGCAGCCACAGGCAAGGAAATATGGGTGCATGCGGGGCTTGCGGGGATGGTCACGCGAGGAATCGCTTACTGGCAGAGCAAAGACGGCAACGACAGAAGGTTGATCTTCGCAATTCATCATCAGCTGCAAGAGATCAATGCGCAGACGGGGCAATCGGTCCTGAGTTTCGGCGACCATGGCTTCGTTGATCTACGAGTGGGTCTCGGACGACCGGTGAACGAAGTGTACGCAATCCAGCCCAGAAGCGTTGGCGAAGTCTATGGGAACCTAATCATCATGGGTTCTGTTACGGGCGAACAGTATCTCGCGCCCCCCGGTGACGTTCGCGCCTATGATGTCATTACTGGCAAACAGGTCTGGGATTTTCACATGGTCCCGCATCCCGGCGAGGTGGGCTATAACACATGGCCTAAGGGATTTTGGAAATATGCCGGTGGCGGCAATGTATGGGGTGATTTCTCCATCGACGAGCAACGTGGCATCGTCTATTTGCCCACAGGCGGCCCCAAATACGAGCTCTACGGCGGTGACCGGAAGGGGATCAATCTCTTTTCCGACTCAGTGGTGGCGCTCAATGCCAAAACTGGAAAATACCTTTGGTCTTTCCAGGCAGTCCACCACGACGTATGGGATTACGACATGGTTTCCGCTCCTCAGCTAATTACGGTCGAGCATGATGGCAAAAAGGTGGATGCTGTCGCGGCCGCGGGCAAAACCTGCTTTCTTTACGTCCTGGACCGCATAACCGGAAAGCCTTTGTGGCCGATCGTTGAGAAACCTGTGGCGCAGAGTCACGTTCCCGGCGAATTTACCTGGCCCACACAACCTTTTCCAACAGCACCGCCGCCGTTCTGCGCGCAGCAATTCACGGCGGCCGATATCAACCCATACATACCGGCGGATCAGCGTGGACAATTGGCAGACCAAATTGCTGGGGATCTAAACGGACCAATTTTCACCCCGCCAGGGATGCAAGAAACGATTGAGATACCCGGAAATCAAGGTGGTGCGAACTGGGGGACGTCGGCCTCGAATCCAGCTACGGGAATGGTTTACCAACTAGGGGTGAACGCGCCGGCCTTGCTCAAAATGAGCCTCCAATCTCCGTACGAAGAGCTAGCGGCGCTGAGCGGTTCAAGCTCTCAAAATATGGCCGGAGAGACGCCCGGCCACATAGCCTATCAGCAACATTGCGCGGCGTGTCACGGTCAAGATCGACAAGGCAATGGAGCAATTCCCTCCCTCGTGAATATTACGAGCCGCCTTACACCAGATGCGATCGCAGCAAAAATGCAGAACGGCTCCGGGCAGATGCCTGCATTCGGCAGCCTCACGGAGTTGGAGATCACTGAAATTGTCTCGTTTCTGCACAACCCGGTCAGCGGTGGACGCGCCATCGGAATGGCTCTCGGTCGTCCAGGCGCGCCGGATGCAACTGCCGTGCCTGTACAACTGGGCGGTGACGTGGTCGCGTGGGGAGGTGCGCCGGCTGGACAGAAGGCGAATCCGCACACCGGCGAGGACACCAATCCGTACGGGGTGATGAACGGTCAGCCTTACCCACCAGGGCTAAGCAATGCGCCCGAACACCGTTATTTTACGGACTGGAACGTGCATTTTGGCCTTGGCGGCCCGCCATGGAACACGTTAACCGCCTACGATCTGAACAAAGGCATCATCAAATGGCAGGTCTCTGTGGGCGGAGATCCGGGCCTGATCCCCAGGCAGATTGGCACGATTGTAACAGCCTCGGGGCTGGTTCTTCTTGCCACGACTGACGGCAAGGTCCGCGCCTATGATGCGAACACCGGAAAAATTCTCTGGACAGGGGATTTGCCTGCAGGCGCACATGGCATACCGGCAATGTATGAATGGAACGGCCGTGAGTATCTCGTGATCTGCGCGACGAGCCCAGTGCAACAGCCAGCCACTATGCACGACAGCGCGGTTCCCGCGGAGAAGGTCCAAGGGGCATACGTAGCCTTCGCATTGCCCGAAGGGCAGAGCAACTAACTAGGCAAGGGCTTCGCCCTTGATATCCCTTTGGGATATGGAAGTCCGGAGCCGGCCGGCTGGCGCCGGATTGAATAATCTGTGACTGTCGGTAAGCTCCGCGGTATCGTTCGAAAGAGCGCAGCCTCAGCTACGACCCTGTCTTCATTCGTGCGTCTGCCGCTTTGCCGACATGGTTCCAGGAAGGCGATTGAACATTGGTGAGACTTCGAAGCTCTCCCCTAGGCGAGAATCGCCAAACGGCCAACCTGGGCGGGGGTGCTCAGAAAGGTAAGGAAAGATGCCAGAAAGAGATGACGTCGAAACCTCGGAAAACAACAACCGAAGACAGCTTCAGGGTTTGCCCGTCATTCGCCACAATGTGGCGGGAATCAATCTGGGAAGTGAGCGGCACTGGGTACGCGCTGCGACCTTAGATAGGAGCGGTCGAGAAGACAAAATCTATAATCTGTCAAAACGACGCGGGCCGTCGCGTATGATGTTAAGCGGGTGCAAATTGCACAAGGTAAAAGGTGTTTGGGCGACAGCAAAGCTTCGGAGGCTCGCGACAAGCATTGCTTTATTTCACTTCTTCGGTATGCTTGCGGCTGCTCAGCGGCCGTACACGACCTGGAGTACATACCTAGGCAACGATGATTCTTCGCACTACTCTGCCCTTAAGCAAATTAACCGCTCGAATGTAAACAAGCTTCAAGTGGCGTGGACCTACCCGACCGATGATCAAGTCACTTACATCGTTAACCCTATCGTCGTCGGGCACACGATATACGTGATCGCTAAGAATTTCTCGGTGGTAGCGCTCGACGCAGAAACCGGACGTGAGCTCTGGGTGCACCCGACCCGCCCACCGGACGCGCCGCCTATAAAGGCAGGTGACGGGGGCTGGGGTCTCAAGCATCGCGGGATCAACTACTGGCAAGACAAGAGCGGGTCCGACCGGCGGCTTATTCTTCCCGTCAATCAACACCTGGAGGAACTTAATGCCACCACCGGCGAGTTAATCAAGTCTTTCGGTAAGGATGGCTTAGTTAGCCTGGCTGAAGGTCTCGGACGCGATCCGGCATCCATTGCTCAAATTCAGTTCGATACCCCCGGCCGGATCTTCGAGAACTTACTCATTGTGGGATCGGCTACAGGGGAAGAGTATTTGTCTCCTCCGGGCGATATTCGTGCTTACGATGTACGCACGGGTAAGATGGTATGGATCTTCCATACCGTGCCTCATCCTGGTGAACAGGGTTATGAGACGTGGCCCCAGCAGGCGTGGAAGTATGTCGGAGGCACGAATTGCTGGGGTGAGATGAGCCTGGACAAGCGTCGGGGTATCATCTATATACCCACTGGAGCTCCCACCTA
>JBPYDQ010000391.1:0-4905 GCA_051986135.1 Terriglobales bacterium
ATCGGACGCACACAAGGGCGGAAGCTCGGGGCATCGCTGCCGCAAGGTGGGGCCTTCCGACATCAACCTTCAGAATCGCCTGCAGGTGACACGGAAACCTGTTCCGCTGATGAGAATCGGGTCCCGGCGTTACTCTTTGCGAAATCACAAAGTCTGAGTTCAAGACCGCCAAAATCAGGATGGTCGTTCTGATCGACGGTGAAAGCAATGTCGAGGACGTCTCCCGGGAGAAGCCCGTCGGAAGCTGCGCGCTCGGCCATTCGCCAACCGGTGGCATCGTAGGTGACGCTGTGACGCCAGTTGAACCTGCCAAGACTTGGTTCGCGGCTCTCGACCGAGCGCAACTTTAGCTTCAGGTGCTTCTCTCGCATGATGCGCGGAGGGTGCAGCAAACGAATGGCGCGGGCAGCAAACACGGGTTGCGGGTTTTCCATGCCGAACGGTTCAAGCAGGCGCAGAGCTTGGAACAATTCGGGCGTAATTTCGTCAAGCGCAATCTCCGCGTCGAATTCAAGCACCGGCTCAAGATCCGAGGGTGAAAGCCGGTTGCGAGCGAACGCGTCCAGCTGTGCTCGCAATTCGGGAACCCGGGCGGCAGGAAGAGCAAAGCCAACGGCGTGCGCGTGCCCGCCATAGTGATCGAAAAGAGTCGCACACGATTCGAGTGCTTCCAGCAAATGAAACGCTCGTATGGATCGTCCGGAGCCGTGCGCTTGTTCCCCTTCGCGCGTAATGACCAGCGTCGGCTTTCCGTAGCGCTCGACTATCCGGGCTGCCGTAATGCCAATTACGCCGCGATGCCATGCCTCGCCATCGACGACGATGCAGGATGCGTCTCGCAGGGCAGGTTCCTCTGTAATCCGTAGCTCGAGTTCCTCGAGGATACGTCGCTCCTCTGCCTGGCGCTCGCCGTTGAGCTGATCGAGGCGCAGCGCAATCTCGCGTGCACGGCCGGCATCCTTGACGCTGAACAGCTCCACAACATCATGAGCTACATCCATGCGACCAGCAGCATTCAAACGTGGAGCAATGCGGAAAGCGACCTCACCTGAATTGAGCGCCCGAGCAGAAGTCAGCTCCGCCACTTCGAGCAAGGCTTTCAAGCCGGGATTTGCCGGCGCCCGCAGGGCTTCCAGTCCGAGCCTGGTGAATACCCGATTTTCACCCAGCAAAGGCACCGCATCGGCTATGGTGGCGATGGCGACCACTTTCATAAACGAAGTCAATAAGCGCGATTGATCGGGACGGTCGAGCAGTTTCTCCATCAAAGCCTGTGCCAATTTGAATGCCACCGCACATCCGCAAAGCGCCTTGCAGGGATACTCGCAACCGGGCTGATTGGGATTCAGGACCACCAAGGCGTTCGGCACACCATCATGCCCGGGCAGGTGGTGGTCGGTGACGATCAGGTCGATGCCCAGGCGCTTGGCTGTAGCGGCAGCGGCAAAGGCACGGATGCCAGTATCAACGCTGATCACCAGACGCACGCCTGATGCCGCCGCCCGTTCGATGACCTCGTCTTTCATTCCGTAGCCGTCACGGATTCGGTGCGGCACGTAGAAATCCACCGCCCCCCCACACAATTCGATGGCGGTCTTAAGGACGACAATCGCCGTGGTGCCATCCGCGTCGTAGTCGCCATAGATGAGCACCTTCTCCTTGCCAGCGATAGCGCCTGCCAGACGTTCAACCGCTGCGCTCATCCCCATCATTTTGTAAGGCGAATGCAAGTCGGAAACGGAAGGCGCCAGGAAACGCCGTGCCGATTCAGCTTCGGAAATACCGCGCATCAGAAGCAAGCGGGCGATGAGGCCAGAGAGATCGACACGCCCAAGGAAGGAAGGGCTTGCTGCGAGCGATTCGGCGAGAAGATCGGCTCGTGCACGATCCAGACCTTTGCCAATCCATTTCATGTCGCGCTGGCCTGATTAGACGAGGGGCGCGGGAAGGCGATTGCTAAGCGCCCGGCGCTACCTGGCGGATTACCGCTCTTCATCCTGATCAGGCTCATCGATAGGAATGCCGCCAAAATCCTCCGACAACTCCAGTAGACGCTGATAACGATCGTACCACTCAGTGCCGGTTTCATAGAGCATGACCGAACCTTGAAAGGGCCATCCGAGTTGTAAAAAACCAGTTTTGTCAATGTAGGTGCGCAGCCAACGCGCTTCTTCCAGATCGTCGTCATTGGTGAATTGCACGTTCGCGAGGCGCTTCATCAGTGAGTCGAGGTCATCACGATCGAGAATCCAGGAATGCATCGTCAGAAACGGTGCGCCAGACTCTCTGGCCAGCTCGACGAATTTTTTCCACCCATCGGGATCGTCGCCGTCTTCCCATGCAATGCACTGCACCTCTTCGTAATTCACGAAACCGTGGAAGCGGCGCATGCCATGGCCTTCGATGAAGGCGATCATGTCGTCTTTAACGTTCGTCAAATCGTCATTCGCGGGACACATGAGAGCTCTACGCGACACATTGTATGCCTTTTAGAGGGCAGGCCACTAGCCGGCCGGCGAAGCCCTCTGAGAGCAGAGTGCCCGCTGTGCTACACTCGAATGTTTCCGACCGACGATCGAACGATCTCTATGCTTCTTTCTAAAGAATTCGTGGGCTACCTGGCCCGCGAAGTCACAAAGAAACTCATTGCCGGAGAATTCATTGAAACCAAGACTCCGACCGCGGTCACCGAGCGGGTGCACGCCGCCATGCTGGAGGAGTTTTCTCTGGAAGACCGCATCAATGATGAGGTGCGGGTCATTCTCGAAGCATACTCCGACGAGATGCACAAGACCGGAGCCAATTACCAGGAAATGTTCAAAAAGGTGAAAGGTGAATTGGTGCGAAAGTACAAGGCGGTACTGTGAGGCTCAGCCGAGACAAAGTCAACCGGGTCGCGCACGTGGTGGCCGACGCATTGGCCGAGATGAGTGAAGTGGACTTCGTTGAAGATCGAAACTCGATCCGCCTCGAGATTAGGCGGCTGATAGAAGAGGTACTTAACCAGGAAGCCAAGATCGACGCTGCCGCACGGCAGAAGATTGAAAGCCAAAAGCGTACCATTCTGGAAGGCAGCCAGGAGTGGGATATCCTTTACCGAAAGTACTACAACGAAGAGGTGAAGAAGCTGGGGATTTAGCCCCTGGTCTCTGCTGTTGGCTTTTCGCTCGCTACTCTCATTCCTGTGATTCCTAAGCACCCTCTGCTTGCATCTTTCGCTGCATAATAAGGGGAGCTTGCCGAGACTTACCGCAATGTCCGAAATCGTGCGGCGGGCCGCACTGCGCGCTGGCTTCGAGCTGGCGGGGGTGGCCGGCGTTCACGATTCTCGCGAGCTGGATTATTTTTCTGAGTGGATCGCGCGCGGGTATGGAGGTGAGATGAAGTACCTCGAAACCCGCGACGAATCTGGCCAGCTGAGGCGGGCTGCCTTGCGGAGAGCCGTACCCTGGGTGAGAAGCGTGGTGGTTTGCGCAGTGAATTACAACACTGCCGAGCCGTGCTCGATTCGAGTCAACACGCCGGAGCGTGGCTGGATTTCACGTTATGCATGGGGTCGCGAAGATTATCACGACATTGTCCTGCGCCGGCTGCGGATCGTCGAGAGGAAGTTGCACGAGTCCTCGGAGAAGAGCATTCAGACACGCTGCTACGTGGATACTGGTCCGCTGGTCGAACGCGTGTATGCCAAATACGCGGGTGTTGGCTGGATAGGGAAGAACACCTGCATTCTCAACCAGAAACTTGGATCGTGGCTGTTTCTCGGGGTAATCCTGACCTCGCTCGACCTCGAGCCCGATATTCCAGCTCCGGACCGGTGTGGCACTTGTACCCGCTGTATCGAAGCCTGTCCTACTGACGCACTGGTGGCACCCTACCAGCTCGACTCGAATAGATGTATTTCTTACCTGACGATTGAGAAGCGGGGAGCAATCCCGGAGGAATTGCGTGAGGGGATCGGACGTCAGGTTTTCGGATGTGACATTTGCCAGGACGTCTGCCCGTGGAATCGTAAAGCTCCTGTCACCGGTGTCGAGGAATTTCAACCCCGGCCGGAATTGGTCAATCCTGCGCTGGAATGGCTGGCGCAGTTGGACGCCGAGGAGTTTACACAGCGTTTTCGTCGATCGCCCGTTAAGAGAGGCAAGCTATCGGGCCTGCGGAGGAATGCCGCAATCGCTATGGGGAATAGCCGAGATCGCAAGTTTATCCCCTTCTTGCGACGGCTAGCCGAAGAGCCAGATGCGACCACTGCCGAGGCAGCGGAATGGGCATTGAGAAAGCTGCAGGAACAGGCGTGAGAGCCGAGGCGTCGACCCGGGTCACCCCTGTGTACGGTCGAGAAACTCCTCATGCCAAGCCATCTGGATGGCTTCCAGCTTCGCCTCGTTCGATCCCTTAGGATCGTCTTGGAACTCGGGCAATTCGGTTACGTAGCGGCGCAAATCGGTGAAACGCAGTTCCAGGGGATTTATCTCGGGATGCGCTTCCGATAGCCGGATGCCGATGTCATGGGCGTTGTCCCAGGTGAGTTGATTTGGCATGCATTACCTCCGAGCAGCGCTTGGCCCCGGGCAGGTGGCCGGTGGTCCGAGAGTGCTGGCCGCTCCCCAAGGGACACCCTCGCGGCTCGGCACCCACCCCCGTTAACCGTAAGGAAGTGCGTACGACTTGATGCTAAGTACGAGTGTCCCTCGGAAATGTGGCCCGATTCCACGCGGGAATTTCTACCACAACTTTGCTTGGTTTGGTAATCATGCCTGACAAAGTGGGGGAGAATTCAATGGTAGATCGACAGCCATGCCCCGCCCGCGAGCGAAAGATACGATCTTGCCCTTGGGCAGGAAGCTGAGCTGGGTGATGTCCTCCCCGCTGGCGTCAAGGCTTCGAGTTCTCGACGTCGGC
>JBPYDQ010000392.1:0-2294 GCA_051986135.1 Terriglobales bacterium
CTTCTGCCAATGCCATCATCGCCCCGGTTTTCTCCGATAGGGGATCCGGGCTGTTGTATGACGGCGTGTTCGATGACAATGCCTGCCTCGAACTGCTCTCTGTCATCGAGAATAAAGGTGAGCTGGAAGGCCATCACGGACACCTTCGCGGCGCCCCCGGCAAGGCTTTTTGTGACATCCTAGGCACAGCCGCTAGACCTTTGTCGGTGCGACGGGGCTCGGCGGAGCAATCGAACACCTCCATTCTCTACGGTGATCGCTTCATTCTGAAAGTGTTGCGGCGTCAGGAGCCGGGCTTGAACCCTGATGCAGAGATCGGACGATACCTCACCGACAGGGCCCATTTCGACCGCGTGCCCCGCTTTGCCGGTGTGATTGAATACGAACCGAGCAACCAAGCTGAACCCTCGACTTTGGCGATGCTCCAGGCACTCGTGGCGAACGAAGGCGACGGCTGGAAGTGGACGATCGAGGAACTCGAGCGCTATTTTGAAGCTTGCGCTCCGCTGCCCTTCCCCGAGGAGTTGCGTGCGGAACTAGAGGACCCAGCCGAGCTTACGGAGAAGCCGGCGGTTCAACTCACCCGAGACCATGTCGGCATCTATCTCGATTCAGCGATCACCCTGGGACACCGGACTGCGGAGTTGCACCTGGCGTTGGCTTCCGCCAAAGACGATCCAGCCTTCGCTCCGGAACCGCTGACAGCGGGAGATCTCGAAACCCTGCTGGGCGATCTTCAGCAGCACGCCTCCAGAGTCTTCGACGCGCTGAAGGAGCGCATGCCCTACCTGCCGGATGATGTGCTTGAGATTGCCGCTGCCGTGCTGAGTCGACGTACCCGTATCCTGGAGCATTTCAAGGCGCGTAGCCCGGAGTCCTTTCGAACCTGGCGGACTCGAGTACATGGAGACTATCATCTTGGACAAGTCCTGAGGGTCAAGAGAGATTTTGTGATCCTGGATTTTGAAGGTGAGCCCGCACGTGCTTTAGCTGCTCGCCGTGCGAAGCAGTGCCCATTAAAGGATGTGGCCGGCATGGTCCGTTCCTTTAGCTACGCAGCTTACTCAAGCCTAATCAACTACACGGCTCGTCGTGCGGGGGAATTGGCGAGTCTTGAACCCTGGGCTCAACTTTGGGAGCGGTGCGTGTCAGCCGAATTCTTGCGCGCGTACCGCCAAACCACGCGCGGCGCCATGTTCTTGCCGGAAAACGCCGAGGATTTTCGAAAGTTGCTCGATATTTTTCTTGTCGACAAAGCGCTCTACGAAGTGCTTTACGAATTGAACGCCCGCCCCGCTTGGGTTCGCATCCCCCTGATGGGCATCATGTCGCTCCAACTGTGAGGTCGCTAGTCCTTTTTCCAAAGGACGGGATCATGGCTTTTGAAGCAAACAGCGAGGGCTTAATCGTGGAAGCTGACTCGATCGCGAACAAATGGAGCCAACGGCGAACCAGATCGACAGCGCCGATCTGCTCGTTGCGAGCAACGATGTGTGATGGTCTCCGTACCCTCCCCGCTAAATTACGAAACGCTGTATCGCACGATGGTCGGCACGAGAGTGGGGTGCCGATCAATGCGGAAGCCACTCAAGAGTCTGCCTCCGTGTTCTTTGTGCCTTCCCTTTTGGCGAAGCCGAGCACTCTCGCTACGGGTGTACAAGGCATGTCCAAAGCATATCCCGTCTTCGCAGCCGCGGATAAATTGCAAGCACGAGGTGGCTGCATCATTGCGAGCAAGCTTGAAGCGGTGACACCGTCGTGGGCCTTGGGGATGGCACTGCCTTTTTTCGAAGCTCAAGCTGACTTAGTTCTGCCGCACTGCGCGCGGCGTAAATTCGATGGCCGTGAACCCGAGCATCATAGCGCCTATGACGCGCGCTCTGTATGCAAGGCGAGTCAACAATCCGATGGGTCCGGACTTCGGGGTTTCCCGGCGGCGGTTTCAAAGAATGGATACCGCAAGAAACGGGGGCGGCATCGTCGAGCTGGCTTTGGGATACTTTTTGGGCGGCATGGTCCTGAATCCTGACGCTATCCTTGGCGGTTGGCCTGAATTCCAAAGACTTGATCGCGAAATCGCTCGAACGTAACGTCACGAACGTTTCTAGGGAGCCTGTGGAGAATCCGCTCCGCCATCTGTAGACTGTCATTGCGCCGGAACCTAAAACCATGCGAGTCGCATTGTTCACGAGAGAGTTTCCTCCCAACGTGTATGGAGGAGCCGGGGTCCATGTGGATTACTTGAGCCGCGAGATGGCCAAGGAAATCACTGTGGAAGTCCATTGCTGGGGCCA
>JBPYDQ010000393.1:0-6230 GCA_051986135.1 Terriglobales bacterium
ATCGTGTCGGAAAGACGCTTGTCGCCGTAGTCTTCGCCCTGATCGTTCACTATATCGGTCAAGCCATCCGTGTAGGCCACTAATGTATCGCCGCTCTCCAGGTTCAGCCTTTCTTCGCTCAAACTAATTCGCTCAAATTGCCCCAGAATGAGCCCTCCACTGGTGAGGCGTTCCACGCGGCCTGGGGAGTGTCGTAGAAAGGGTGGTTCATGCCCCGCGTTAGCGTATGTGAGCGATCGCTGGGCAGGATCGAGAATCGCATAGAAAACAGTCACAAACATCTCGCAAGGTGATTCCACCAAGAGTCGTTTGTTGACCTCCGTCAATACTGCTGAGGGATTAGTGTGGTGACTAGCCGCAGAGCGAATCAGGCTTCGTGTCATGGCCATGTACAACGCCGCTGGAGCTCCCTTCCCGGAAACATCGGCAAGCACAAATCCCCAACGACCGTCAGGTAGCGAAATAAAGTCATAGAAGTCGCCAGCAACCTCACGAGCTGAGCGCCAATCCGCCACGAGACTGAACCCAGGGATATTCGGCGGCTGAGTCGGCAAAAGACTTTTCTGAACGGCGCGAGCCATCTTGAGTTCTTGTTCCAGGCGAATCCGTTGTGTTTCGGCCAAGTCGTACAATCGAGCACGTTCCAGGGCAATGGCGACCTGTGAACCAGCGGCCGAAAGGAATTGCAGGTCGGCTGAGGTCAGAAATTCCCATTCTTCTGTAGCGATATTTATTAACCCCAAAGGTCGGTTCTGCGAGATGAGCGGTACGCTAGCATGAAAGAGTAATCCTCGGGTGTCACCGGCATGACGAGCGGCATACCGCAGACGGGTACATTCAACTATGTTGACGGCACGCACTAATTTGCCGTTTCTCAGCAAACTTTGGCAGTGACAATCGGGGGGCTGACACAAACAGCGTCGGTTATCCTTTTCAAGTCCGGACGGCAGACCACAGCCAGCAGCCAAAGCAAAGTCATGCGGTGCATCACCGGCGCCAGTCGTTGTGTACAAGCCAGCCTGTTTCCACAGGAAAACCCAAGCTGTCCTAAGCCCCGTCACTCGCACGAGCGTTTTAGCGACCGCCTCCAAGAGGGTGTGGATATCGGCGGATCGGTTAAGGTGCTCAGAAAGATGGTTGAGTGCCCGCAGGTGAGCTATTTCGCGATCCATTGGATTAGCAAAGCGCGCCTCCTCACGCCGCCGGATCTGCTCTCGGCTCAATAAGCGGTGGGTGAAGGGAAAACTGTCAAAGGGAGACTTGGCAATCAGATGGTTGGCTTGGGCCCAATCATAGAAGCATTTAAGCGAAGCGAGGGTGCGTTGAAGAATCAATCGGCTAGACCCGCTCAGTTTTAGGTGAAGCAAATAAGAGCGAATGGCAACATCATCGATCTCATCCGGTATGAAAGGTGTGCCTCGTTGTTGCGTCTGCCATTCATCGAAGCCAACGAGGTCAGCCAAAATCTGGTGATCGGCTGACTTAAGTTGGGCAGCGAATTGTTCAACGGCATTGGCCATCTTTGTACTCAAGAAGGATATCGCCTCGTACGTTGTTGCTTCGGCAGCGGCCGGCTAACTGCAACTGTTTGTAGGCCGTTGCGAGCTGAGCTATCGATCCGGCAGTCTGTAATCGTTGCGCTCAGCGGGATCTTGAGAGAGGTATTCGACAAATTCCCAATCGTTGCCTTCGCCATCGTAGAAGTACCGGCGCTTACGGTAAGGATGCGCGTTGGGCGGTGTAGACTCTTTGTATCCAGCTGACCTCATCCGTTTGCACAATGCTTCGACGTCGTCAACTTCATAGGCTAGATGGTTCACTCCCGGCAAGCCACGGTATGGTGTCCAGCGTTTCTCCGGCTCCGTTTTCGCGAGACTCAGGGCGATGTAGGTTTCTTGCGTGCCAACGTGCACCCATCGGCTCCCATCCACACTTGTGCCCTCACCGCGCACTCGAAACTCAGTAAACGCGGTTTGCAGGAAACGGATCATCCCCTCAATGTCACGCACGACGAGGTTCGCATGTTCAAGCCGGACGGCCATCGGACACCTCCGATACGGGCGCATCCTGAGTTGGACGGAGCCTACTCGAACGGAGTAACTGGCCCCTTTCTCACGAGCGCACGATGCAGACTAAACTGTGACCCCTCGGGTCTTCGAAGGGCGATGCTGTTCAAGAAAGGCAAGCCCTGTTGGAGTAAGGCGGACGATGCTGCTCCCCTGCGCAGCCTCTAACGCGACAAAGCCGCGATCGTTTGTTTCTTCCCACACCGGTAGTTTGGGACAGGACGTACGCCAAGCATCGATCGTTTCATCGTAGCTACGGTCCCGTTTTGCCAGCCACTCGAGAAGATCCAGAATTAAATTCTCTACCACCGAATCACTCATGATTGCCATGGCCTTCTATTTGGAGAGCTTAATTCACATGAGGCACTCACAACGATTATGTCTCGATGGTAACCTGCCTAGCGAGTGTACGCCCAAACCGGAACTAACCGTTGTTCGGAGCGGACATGAGCTTACCATTGAGCCGGCCTCACTGAAAGCTGTTTCCCTTTCCAAACCCCCCGCTGGCGGATGCCCAACCGACTGACTTTCAGCCTCGGAATGAACGAGATTTGACTACCTCCAAATGTGACGGGGCTTGCCCGGCACTCCGTGCGGGCAGAACGGGACCGATGTAGTTCGCCCGGGGCCTGATGAGCTGGTTATCTGCATACTGTTCGATGGCGTGGGCAACCAACCCATGGTGCAGCCCAAACACTCGCTCGCGTTCGTCATCGGGCGCTTGGCGTTCGTTGTCCTCTTCAGCTACTTAGTGGGGAAGGCTGGAAATCCAGCATACTTGGTTATTCTCATCGTGCTCGGGTTCGCCGAGGCATGACGCTGGTCGCGCTCGCGCTCGATCTTCGAGAGTGGATCGTCGCGCTAAGAAGGTGATAAGAAGTGTCGCTTGCATTGTTTTCTTGAGCTTATGAAGTAATAGCCGAAAAAGGCCCCGCCGCCGCAGCCGCAAGCGGCTAAATCCATTAGCCCAGAATTTTTCAACTTCGATGGTCAACCCCGGTATACTTTTTGACTCACGCCTGAAATGCTCGGTGGGATTAAGAGGGAGGTCAATCGCTAGGCTTGGTGCAATTGCTGCATGGTTACAGTTTAGGCGCAGGAACCGCTCCCAGCGCACGTTCAAGGCTTAACCCCAATCCGAGAAGCGCACGGTCACTGCCCGCCTGACCATCGAACTCCAAAGCAATCGGCAGTCCTCCAGGCACCGTTCCCGCCGCAAGAACCAAGCCGGGGAGTCCTGCCGTGCTGCCCGGTGCGATATTCCGTGCCACCGCCGTTTCAAACGCTACTTTCTTTCCGCCGATGGATACTTCCACATCCTCACCGATGAGCGGCGGCGGGATCATCGTCGCGGGGAACAAAAGCGCCGCCACACCGGTTCGGGCAAAATACTGGCGATAGACCTCTTTCAGCTTGGGTAGGTGCTGATCGCGCACAACCTGATATTCGGCTTCTCCAACGAACAGCTTACCTCCCGGCAAAATATCGGCAAAATCTCGCCGAATGTCCGCGCTCGCCTTAGAGATCAACTGATCGAACGTGACCCCTGCCCCGAACTCCTCCAGATATTTCGCCAAGGCAAAACGGACGTCATGGTTCTGAACCGGGTTCGTGGTCAGTTCGACGAGTCGCGCGAGTTCAGGCACGTCCGCTTCGACAATTTCCGCCCCCTCAGCTTCCAGCTTCTTCAAAGCTTCATTCGTAAGGCGCTCTACTTCACCATCGAGATCACTAAACCAATAGTTTCGTCCCACCCCCAGTTTTGTTCCCTTCAGTTCTGTCACCGACAGGGGACTCCAATCCCCGGTCACCACCGAATCAAATAACGCCAAATCGCCCACCGTGCGTGCGTGAGGCCCCACTTGATCGAACAGGGGCGAGATCGGGACTACTCCTGTCGATACATATCGTCCTGTTGTCGGTCGGAATCCAGCGATACCGCACATTGCCGCTGGCACTCGTATTGAACCCTCCGTGTCCTCCGCTACGCCGAGCGGTGCCATTCGCGCAGCCACCGCCACCGCCGTCCCTCCGCTGCTTCCGCCCGGAATACGCTGCATGTCGTAGGGGTTGTGTACCGCACCGAACGCCAGATTCTTGCTCGTCCATCCGAACGACAATTCGTGCAGGTTCGTCTTCCCAAGAACAATGGCTCCGGCAGCAAGAAGCGCACGCACAACCGGAGCATCTTCCTTCGGACGGAAATTCCGCAGCGCTGGGGTTCCTCCAGTTGTCGGCATGTCCTTCGTGTTTACACTGTCCTTCACCGGAATCGGCAGTCCGTGCAGCGCACCCAGCTTTGCTCCTGAACCACGGAGGCGATCAGCGGCTCTCGCCGCCTCCAGCACTCGCTCCTGGCGTAGCGTGATAAAGGCGTTTAGTGTGCTGCCTTGTTGACACCGTTCGAGAATTGCGGTCGCATACCGTTCCGCTGTGACGTCACCGTTCCTAAGTTTGGCAACCACGTCAACTGCTGAGAGTTCCACCAACTCGTTAGTCGAGGATTCTTTGCGCTCGGTCATCGATTTCTCACCTCTACAACCAGCGGTGGCTGCCAAAGCGGACGCCGAAGCAAGCGTGATGAACTCTCGACGCGATAGTCCATGGTTTTCTGTCACAGAGGATTCTTCCGATTGTTTTGCAGAGCTTTGCGAAATATTCATCGACGGAGTTTGACCGTCTGCCCACGACTGGGAACACGTAGTATTCGGCTGATATGTTAGATGGATGAGGAGAAGAGGTCAATGTCGACAGTGAATGCGTCGAGCTTGGCTGAGCGGAAGAGATCGTGGTTCGTGCCATATTATGTTTCAGCGGAGTCCGCCTTCGGTGTTTACAGACACTCCACCCCGGAAGAACTGCTCTGGATTCCTCGAAAGCGACGGCATCAAAACCCTCGACCTGCCGCCGAAGGGCGATTTGGCGGACATTGCCCATCGCCTCGAATCTGCAATGAAATCGAGCAACATTCGAGATGTTCGGAGCGCCTGCTCCATTTTTCTGGCGAGCGCCTCAAATTTTTATGAAGTCTCGACCTGTGGCGTCCGGGTACTAGCTGCAAGACCTCTGCGCACCCGCGAGCATGGGACATTCGAACTCTTTGGCGACTACGTCCCCGACTCCACGCTGATCCGCGTATGGATGCGGACGGCAGTGCGGAAGGAGGTTACGTCCTTCGGTACGTTCGTGAGCACCCTTTGTCATGAGTTCTGCCACCATCTCGATTTTCAGAGCTTCGGGTTCACAGATTCATGGCACACTCGCGGCTTCTACGAGCGAGCGGCTGTTCTGTGCCATCATACGCGGGAAACGCCAGTGAAGAAGCTCTTCTGGATACCTATGACGGGAGGACGCTGGCGCATCGACTGGCAACGCACGAATCGGGGTGCGTGATCACCACTTCAAGTTCTATGAGGCGAATACTCGCTGTTCTCGGCTCTGCGATATTCCTTGCCATTGCTCCGGGGATCGTCGCAGGTTACGTGCCTTGGCGGATTTGCCGATGGCATGTTGGAGCACCGCTGCTCGAAATATCCTCCCTTCGGGTCTTGGGAGTGCTGTCGGTTGCAGCAGGTCTTCCAGTGTTTCTGGACTCCTTCGCCCGTTTCGCGCTCCAAAGTCTCGGTACGCCAGCGCCCATCTTCCCAACGCGGCGCCTAGTCGTTAGCGGGTTGTTTCGATACGTGCGAAATCCCATGTATGTTGCGGTCGTGATGCTGATTCTCGGTCAAGGTCTGCTGTTCAGCAGTGTGCAGGTTTTTGAATACGGCATCGCAGTTTGGTTGGGATTCTTTCTCTTTGTCGTCATCTACGAAGAGCCTACATTGCAGAGGAGCTTTGGGCGTGAGTATGAAGAATTCTGCGCGAATGTCCCGAGGTGGATTCCGCGCTTGCAACCGTGGCGCGGCCCTGTCCCAAGATAAGTCGCTTTTACAAAGTTGTGGTGGGATAACGAGAAACCATCCTGCCAGCATTTTGGGTGGCTCTATCTAGCCTGCCAACGTGATCTCGAACGACCCCGTATTGTCGCGCATCACGCCCAACGCGGCGAGGAGCCGACCAAGCTCGACGATTGGGCGGAACATCCAGTACTTTCGCCGAATGGCAGCCATGGCGCGTTCGTGCTCGGCACGGTCGGTGAGGAGACGAGCAGTGCCGTCAAAG
>JBPYDQ010000394.1:0-3030 GCA_051986135.1 Terriglobales bacterium
TGGTTCGAACGTGCCCGGCCTTCCCGCGTAGGTCTACGATTGCCCAATGCCCTTCGCGTTGCTGGAGATGGCCAACAGTCAGCCCGGCGAGTTCGTGCCGACGGAGCCCGCAAGCAAGCAGTACGCCGAGTAACGCCCGATCCCGTTTTCCCTTGAGCCGTTCGTGATCTGGTGCCTGCCAGAGAGCTTGACCCTGGTCGGCGGTTAGCCAATTGCCGAGCCGCCCTCCGAGCTTCTTGACGCCCTTGACTCGCCGTATTCCGGCTGCCAAGTCGGCGCTAAGCAGTCCGGAATCCGCAGCTTCATACGCAAGGCGGCGAACCGCTCCGAGGCGTAGGTTGATGGTGCCGGGGGCAAGACGGCGCGATTCCAGATGCGTTCGATAGCGTGTGACCACCGTCTTACTGAAAGACAATCGAGGTTCGGAGCAGTACCAGTCTACGAATTCGTCAATCGCATGACGGTAGCCGCGCTGAGCGTCAGGGCAGGAAAGACTATTGAGAACTGCGGATTTTGCGGCCTCAAGGTCCGGCAATCGAAGGATCGATTTCGGAGTGCTGAGCTTTCGCTTGTTTCGAGGTTTGTGCTTCATGACCCGTGGCCTCCAATCGCCACAGGCCTCTAATCGTCAGGTTCCTAATGGGCTCGGTCCGTGTTGCCCGTCACCCGTCCGGGGATGACTGCCGGACTCCCTCACCATCGCTTCAGCCGGAGTTGCTCGTGGGAAGGGGATTTTGCAACACTAAACCCGGGCGCTCCCCTCAAAGCGCGTCTTTGGGGGACGAATCAATGACTTGAGTGACCTTCATTTAAAGCTGCTGTCGGGTGCAAGCAGAGCCGAGGAATAGCACCGGCGCGGTACGACGGTTCGCTAGTCCTGCATTGTGTTGACTTCCGTTCCAGCCGGGCTGAGCCCTTTGGAGAAGCATTCCCTCCGAAATGCCACCACGATTTTGCTCATCAGCGATATACCCGGCGTCCGCGTGGCTTATCACGCCATTCCGAACTAACACGTGGTAACCAACGGGTAAAGTCGTTTAGCGAGAAAGTGTTTGCCTTGCCAGAAGCTGGGGCGAGCGAAACTTTCCAGATTCGCCCGTCGCCGCGTGGTCCAACGCATCTAGTGCTTTGCCTGACTGTACATCTTGAACACCTCGAATTCGAGCGAATGTTCGCCAATTCCACCCACGCACCCGATCATTGAGTCCACAACCGCTCGGCTTATGCTCGCGAACATGTGGAAGAGTCCTGGCGTTCGGCTTGGCCTATGGACGAAGCGCCTTTACGCTTGGAAACACCACAGTATCTCGGCTCGGGAATGAGAAAGCTGCGAGGAAGAAAAAGTAGGAGAATTGTGTGGGAGGTTCAAATGAGGCATCCATTTTCTATGTCGACAATGACCGGAGCAGTTTTGGCGCTAGCTGTGTTCGTTGCGGGGCCGCTTGCAGGGCAAGCGCTCTCACCCGCATCCCCTTCTGAGAAATCGGTCAAGACAGAGAAGGCATGGACTCCGCCGCACACACCGGATGGCGTGCCGGATCTGCAGGGAGTGTGGACGAACAACACTGTGACTCCGCTGCAACGTCCCAGGGACTTGGCGGGGAAGGAGTTTTATACAGACGCCGAACTGCAGGAGAATCAGAAGAAGGAACGTTCTAGGCTCGCATTAAACGAAGAGGAGGGCCCTCCGACCGAGCCGGGAACCGCTGCGGACGTCCATTACGACGTCAGCGAATATGGGCTGGACCGCTCTCAAGCCAAGTTGGCGTGGAACCGGCGTACTTCCCTGATCGTGGGGCCGGAAGGAACCGTTCCTCCGTTGACGAAGGAAGCTGTCGCGAGGAACGCGGAAAGGGCCGCGAAGGCCAGAGGACACGAATTCGATTCCGCGGATAGCCGCCCTCTGGGCGCACGCTGCATTGCGTGGGCGACCGCCGGGCCGCCCATGCTTCCTGTGGGGTACAACAGCAATTTGCAGATTCTGCAGGGGCCTGGTTACGTCGCTATCGAGACCGAAATGATTCATGACACGCGGATCATTCCCACCGATGGCCGGGCTCATATACAGAAGGATATCCGCCAGTGGATGGGAAGCTCCGTTGGCCATTGGGATGGGAACACGCTGGTGATCGACACCACCAATTTCAGCGATCAGTATCCGTTCGCGGGCGCCCAAAACCTGCACGTAATCGAGCGCCTGACCCGCGTGGACGAAGATACGATCTTGTATCAGTTCACCGTCGAGGATCCGGGGATGTGGACCAAAGCCTGGTCGGGTGAACTGCCCATCACCAAGATCAAGGGCCAGATTTACGAGTACGCGTGCAACGAAGGAAACTATGGACTGGCGAACACCTTGAATGGGGCTCGCGTGGCTGAGCAGGAAGAAGCTGCGAAGAAAAAGCTAAAGTAGAATCTACTACCGTTCCCGGCTCAGCCAGAATGATTCTCCGAGCGCCATTGGGCTATTGCACTATTTCATCCTCGCCGGGTTTCTTTGCTTTCCGTGGCAATGGCCACCAGAGCGATCGAGGCGATGGGAACCACCCACCCCCGCAAGAATCGGAAAGTGCGTTCATACTTCTTCAACAGCCGCCTGAGCCGCCCTCTCGCTGAGAGGGTTGCCTTTTGAGTCACCGACAGCTTGCACAAATCCCGAGCTGTCGGGCGAACGGCTACCGAGATCAGGAGCAGACGGCAGGGCTGCAGTCGTCTTCGGAGGACTGAACGCGACGTTTGGAGGCGGAGCGGCGAATTGTTGGCGCGAAGGGGATTTCGCGACAGCTAATTGGGATCCGATGTACGTGCTGAACTTCTTATCAGATATGGGTATCAAACGATCCGAGCAGCAAATATCCGACAACGGTATCGGCAATCACGACGACTTCGCCGCTTTATCCTGCCTCGGGGCTGTACAAGGTATCGCTTTCAGAAAGTGAAACAGTGAGATCTATTTTGCCCGACCGGTATAGCCCTGTGCGATAGTCGGGATTGCGATGATCTGGTTGCGGGCGCTCGGAGTGCCCCACG